>JALEKY010000065.1 GCA_022768945.1 Christensenellaceae bacterium
TACGCTTACAAAGCTTGCCATATACCGCAAGACGAATCAAGAGAACCTATCCCTAAATATATATACCCACACGAAACATAATCTAAACATATGTTCGTGTTTGTAATTCTATTTTATCATATAAAAATACAAAAGTCAATAGTCAGGTGTACACGTTCTTGTACACCTGACATCTTTGTAATAGAAATTTTTATCTTTTTTTGCCGTAAAAAGATAAAACGGCAAGAACGTAAATTCCTACCGTTATAATGATTAAAGAGTAAAAGTAAATCCGAACCACTCACTCGTTATAAGTATTTGGTTCGGATTATACTGACTTGGTGCGGATAACAGGACTTGAACCTGCACGAAGTCGCCCCCATTAGAACCTGAATCTAACGCGTCTGCCAATTCCGCCATATCCGCATATTTAAGGCTTATTTTTCCTCGGGAGCCTTGCCCGAGACGGAGAATGCCGCGTGCGGCCTTACATCTTAACCCGATTTTTATATTTCTTCCGCCGCGGCGGTTGAAACCGTTAAATAAATTTTTATACCTAATAAACTTCGTCTTATTCGTTTATTCGAAGTACTTAGCCGTAAGCGGCTGAGATTTCAGGAACGTTACACCCTCTTTGCACTCGCTCTCGTCCGCGACAAAACAACACATCTTGTGCAAAGTGTTCTCGATTTTCATATCCGGATCGCCGTTCTTTATTCCGAGAAGTATGTCCTTCATATAATCAAGCATAGTCTGCATTCCGTCTTTTTCGTTTTTCGCGTTAAAGCGGAAAGACACGAGGTGATTGAACAGCTCCACAAGGAAACAATAATACTTTTCGCTCTTCTTCTGCTTTTGCCATATAGTGAACGGAGCATACGCGGAACACATGAAAAGCATGCCCAAGATTATCAGGTAGAAATTCAAAAAAGCCCCTAAAACGCAGCAAATCAAGCCGATTCCGATTAAAACGAATATCAGAATAAACGATATTTTCGCTTTCTTTTTTCCCTCGTCGTTGACCTTTGCAAGTCCGAGGATTGCTTTTTTAATTCTCGCTTTGTAATCCTTTTGCTTCTCCGAAAGGTAGTCGGAATACTCCTTGTCCGTCATCGAAGCTTTCATATCGTAAACTTTATACACCGCCGAAATCTGCTTTTTCGCGTTTTCGTCGGCTACGTCCATGGCTTTCACAAGATATTCTTTATGAGAAACGTCTTTGAAATCCGTATAATTCTTCGTTTTGCAGGCAACCATGCCCATATACCCGCGATAATCGCGAGGAGCGCGCTCGATTGCGGCTTTATAATACCGTTCGGCTTTTTCGTACTCTTGTTTGCCGAGATGAAACGCGGCTTTTTCGAGAAGCGTTTCGAATGCGAAATACTCTTCGCCGTGCACTTCTTTTTTTTCGCCCGCCTCTTTTTGGAAAACGGCATAGTATTTGCGGGCTTTAAGCGCGTCCGTTTCTCTGCCGCAATAAGGGCAGACTACGGTGTGCTCTTCCCCGTTTACTACAAACTCCCCGTTGCAGCCGGGGCACTTGACGTTGTTTCCCATAAATTCAAGACTCCTTATAAAAAGTGCCCTATTTCTCGCTTTAACGGCGATTTTTATAAAAATTTAAGCCGCTTTACGGTGAGTTTAAAAACCGTAAACCGCGGTTTAAACCTTCAGCCGATTATTCCCACTCGATAGTTGCCGGCGGTTTGGACGTTATATCGTAAACCACTCTGTTGACGTCTTTTACTTCGTTTACTATGCGGTTGCTGATTTTCTCGAGAACGTCGAAAGGAATTCTCGCCCAATCGGCAGTCATGCCGTCTACAGAAGTAACCGCTCGGAGAGCCAAAGTATGGCTGTAAGTTCTCGCGTCGCCCATAACGCCTACGGTACGCATCGAAGTAAGCACCGCGAAGTACTGCCAGATTTCGGTATTCAACCCGGCTTTTGCTATTTCGTCGCGGAAAATCCAATCCGCGTCCTGAAGCGTAGCTATCTTTTCGCGGGTTATGTCTCCGATAATGCGGATTGCAAGTCCCGGTCCCGGGAAAGGCTGGCGCATAACGATTTCTTCGGGAAGCCCGAGTTCGAAACCGACTTTTCTTACTTCGTCCTTAAATAAATCTTTGAGCGGCTCGATAATCTCCTTGAAATCCACTACCGACGGCAATCCGCCTACGTTGTGGTGAGATTTTATCGTCGCGCTGTGACCTTTGCCGCTTTCGATAACGTCCGGATAAATAGTACCTTGAACGAGGAAATCGACCGCGCCTATTTTCTTCGCTTCGTCCTCGAACACGCCGATGAACTCCGCGCCTATAATCTTTCTTTTCTTTTCGGGCTCTTCCACTCTCGCAAGCTTGTTTAAAAATCTGTCCTGAGCGTCAACCTTTATAAGGTTCATTCCTCTCTCTTCTTTGAATACCCTTACGACTTCTTCAGCCTCGTTCTTTCTCAAAAGACCGTGGTCTACGAAGATGCAGGTGAGGTTTTCTCCGACCGCTTTGTGAATGAGAGTTGCGGCAACCGCGCTGTCTACGCCGCCGCTCATAGCGCAGAGAACCTTTTTATCTCCGACTTTTTCCTTTATTTTCTTAACCTGCTCGTCGCAGAAGTTGCTCATCGTCCAATCGCCGTCGGCATGGCATACTTCGTAAAGGAAATTCCTCAAAATGTCGTTTCCGTTGCGGGTGTGCATAACCTCGGGGTGGAACTGAACGCCGTAAATTCTCTTTTCGTCGCAAGCGATTGCCGCCGCGGGGCACGTTTCCGTAGTAGCGGTAACGGTAAACCCGTCGGGGACTCTGCTTACGAAGTCCGTGTGGCTCATCCAAACCACGTTTTTGCTCGGAACGCCTTTAAAGAGCACGCCTTCGGAATATTCGATGTCGCTCTTTCCGTACTCCCTCGTTTCCGCGTGGGATACTTCGCCGCCCATAAGATGAGCGATGAGCTGGCAACCGTAACAAATGCCGAGTACAGGAATGCCGAGCGAGAAAATCTCTTTATTTACGGTAGGAGCGTCTTCTCCGAAAACACTGTTGGGGCCTCCGGTAAAAATAATGCCTATCGGATTGAATTCTTTAATTCTCTCTATTGAAATGTCGTTAGGCAGAAGCTCGCAATAAACCTGCAAATCTCTTACCCTGCGCGCTATAAGTTGATTGTACTGTCCTCCGAAATCGAGGACGAGAACTTTTTGATGCATGAATTCTTTCTCCGTAACAAATGATATACGCCCGCGGCGCACCGCAAACGATTATTAACTTGATTTTCCCTTTTAAACAGCCCTCGTCGCAAACGATTGATTATCAAAATCAGCCGTTAATCAGCGATTTAAGGGTTTTTTTGTATTTTTCCGCGAGTAACGCTTCGCTTTCTTTCCAATCGTTTTCTTTTTCGATCGAAGAAATTATCGACGAAGCGAGTTCGTCTTTTTTCGAATTGTAAGCCTCTATGACGAGAAACGAATAAGACGATACGGCGCCGTATTTTCTCGAATACTCTTCCGCCGCCCGAACAGCCGCGGTTTCGTCCCCTCTTTTAAAAAGGCACTCCGCATAGCCGCTCGCCACGAAACCTGCGTACTTGTCCGTATCCGTCGCGGTCAAGCCGTCTTTTTCGTCCTGCTTCTCCGCGATTTCCTTAAAATCTTCGCTGTCTAAAAATATTTTCGCGTACTTAAAAACCGCTTCGTAATTATCCGAAAAAATCGCTCTTTCCGTAAGTTTTTTTAAGCTGCCCGAAGTCTTATCCGAGTTATATTGCCTTTCCGCCATGGAAACGGACAAATCGTAAAGCCCGAGCGAATACGCGCTGTCCGACGTCGCGCCCGGAAAAAAGACAAAACACACGCCGATAAACACAGCCGCGGCAACTATTACCGAAGCAAAAGTTATCAACGCGGTTTTTACTGCGAGTTTTCCCATAAAGAAGCCCTCCGGCGCGTGAAAATACGAGCGATAATTCTCTGTACATAATAACACAAACGGCAGATTAACGCAAATATTTTTAACGTCTTTCCGTTTTATTTTTTCTATCGTGAACGAAAAGTCATTGCCATACAATCAAAAAAAGTGTATAATGATATTAAAAATAACGTTATATACGTCTGCACAAGGAGAAATATGGCTAATTATTTCAGCGAAATGGTTAAAAGCATAAAAGAATTCGTTCAGATACCGAGCGTTGAGAGCGAGCCTCTCCCCGGGAAACCCTTCGGAGAAAACGTCGCTCAGGCGCTCGAATACGTGCTCGACCTTGCCTCTTCTATGGGCTTCGAAACGGTAAATTACGACAACTACGCCGGCGAAGTCGTCTGGGGCGAAGGCGAAAAAACTCTCGGCATTCTCTGCCATGTGGACGTCGTGCCCGCAGGCAAGCTTTCTTCCTGGGAACACCCGCCGTTCGCGGCTTATTCGGACGAAGAAAAGATTTACGGCAGAGGAACTCTCGACGATAAAGCGCCCGGCATCGTTTGCCTTTACGCGCTTAAAACGTTAAAGGACGAGGGTTTCGTTCCGACTCAGAAAATCAAACTCATTTTCGGGTGCGACGAAGAAAGCGGCTGGCTGTGTATGAAGCACTATAAAGAAGTTGCCGAAATGCCCGATTACGGCTTCTCTCCCGATGGAGATTTCCCCGTAATTTATGCGGAAAAGGGCATTTTACATCTTAAATTCGCTTACAAAGTCAACTCGTTCCTTTCGATAATAAAAGGCGGCGAAAGACCTAATATGGTATGCGACGAATGCTATGCGCTCGCCCCCCTCCACGGGTATTCGGACAGTTTCAAAATGGTACTCGGCGACGGCGCAAAAGCGACTTTCACGCTGCCCGTAAACAAGAGATACGCTCGGCAGTACGGGCTTGACGTTCACACCGACGGTTCCGTTTCGGCAAAAGGCAAGAGCGCGCACGGTTCCACCCCCGAAAAGGGCGAAAACGCAATTCTGCCCGTTCTTAAATATCTCGAAGCGGTGGGAGCTATTTCTTCGGAAATAAGAAACGTCTTCTTCGAGGACTCGCTCGGGCTTACAAGGCTTCACGACGAAACGGGCTACCTTACGATTTGCCCCGGAATGATAGACAAGGGCGTTTACGATCACATTATGAGCCTTGTAGTGGACATACGCTACCCCGCCACGTTCAAAGCTTCCGAAATACTCGAATATTTCAATAAAGCAGGTTTGAAATACACCGTTCTCGAACATCAGGAGCCTCTTTTCGTAGACAAAAAGAATCCCCTTATACAAACTCTTCTTTCCATTTACAACGAGTATACGGATAAGAACGCCGAACCCATAGCGATAGGCGGGGGAACTTATGCGAGAGCGCTTCCCCTCGGCGTGGCTTTCGGCCCGGAAGAAGTCGACGAGGATACTCCCGTTCACGAGCCGAACGAATTCGTGTCGTTCGACTGCATAAGAAAAATGTACGGCATATACACCAACGCAATAAGAAAACTGACTGAGGGCGAATAAATTTCGTTCCCCCTCGTCGGATTAAATCGTAAATCAAAAAATACCGAAAGGAGGTTTTAAACGAATATGAACGAAAACCAAAACAACGCCGATAAAAACGAAAGAGCAAACGACGAATTTCACTACGGCTCCGACGGAAAAAACAACAAAAAAGAAGGAGTTAACATCGGCATAGATTCCGACGGCATTCATATAGACGCCTCGGTAAAGTCTGACGACGGAAAACGCGAAGAGAAACGAAAAAGCGATTTTACTAGAAAATGGAATTCATTCCCTTTCCCGGTAGTCGCGCTTATAGCGTTCTTGCTTTGCGGATTTCTTGCCGGCGGCTGGGCATGGAGCTGGTTGTTCTTCTTTTTAATCCCCATCTACTATCTCGCGGGCAACCCGTCGCTTAAAAGCTTCGCATACGCAAGCTATCCGATTTTCTGCGCAATCATCTTTTTCGTACTCGGAATTTTCTTTGAACTGTGGCACCCCGGCTGGCTGATATTTTTGTCTATCCCGCTTTTCTACACGATTTGCGAAGCTGTTTATAAGCACAAATTTTTCGGGATTTACAGTCTTGTATGCGTAGGCGTTTACCTTATACTCGGCTTCTGCTTCGGGCTTTGGCACCCTTGGTGGGTAATATTCCTTACTATCCCCATTGCCGAATGGTTTTTCGCTCAGTTCGGAAAAGTCAAAAAATCCTGAAGCTTACGCTTTTCTTTAAAACATACCGCCTATGATAAGCGGCGCGGAAAATTTTTTTTCCGCGCCGCGTTTGTTTTTATTTAATCGTTTTTTCGCGACGTTGCCGTTCGACGAAAACTCCGATTATCTCGTTCTTTCTATATTCTTTAAAGTATAGGTATACGTTCCGAGCGAATAAGGAATATTCGTCTTCATCGTATATAAATAATGATAGTAATATTTATCTTTCTTTTCGCCCGTAATGTATTTACAGTAAAGGGGCGTGCCGCCGTAAGTTTCGTTTACCGCAATCTTCATTTCGTAAGTAGCGGGCGAGAACGAAAAGAACGAGCCGCTTTCGTCCGTATTCTCTTTACCGAGAACAACGCCGTTTTCTTTGAGGTTCTTTATTTCTTCCGCCGTTTCCGAAGACGAACAGGTGTACTTCATAGAATGTTTTTTATTTCCCAAAACGTCTATCGTAGAGAACGAATAGGATAAATCTTTAGCGAAATCGAAACTCCTCAACGCGAACGCGAGCATATTTCTGTCTACGTAGTTGGACGATTTGTATTTTTTGAAAGTCCCTTCGTATCCGTCCGCAAGCGAAAAATACGAAGCAGTGCTTTCGTCGCTCGTGATTTCGAGTTTCGTCGTCGCGTCCTGATCGCCGTACTCGGTCGTAATCGTGCAGGCGAGTTTTACAAATCTGTTGCCGTTTTTATCCTCGGCACCGCTAGCGACTACGGGAGTGGAAGATTCCAACTTCTCCTCCGTTTTGAGAACGTGAATGCCGCCGTTCCAATTAAACCAGGTTTTCGAAACGGAATAATCGTCGAATTCGTAAGTCATTTCGGGCGTCTTTTGAGTTTCGTCCGTATTTTTTACGGTATAAACGCCCTTCACTTTTGTTTCAGCGGTGAAAAGAGCGCAACTCGTTTCTCCGAGAGTTGCAGGCGTTACCGTGGTCTTATAATAGCTGTTTCCGGAATCTATCGTAAGGGTAAGGTAAATATTGCCTCTTTCTTCGAGGGGAGCGTAATCCACGGAATAAGTGCAGACTTCCGAATACGTCGAAGTCAAAGCCGAGGAAATGTCATCCTGCCAATAGGGAGCTACGGGATTATACGTCACGACGTTGTTCGACGAACAGCCCGTCGCAGACAACAAAACGGCGAATACCGCCAGCAAAGATATAAATTTTCTCAAAATCGTCTCTCCGTTGTTTTTTATAGTATTTTACCACATCGGAAAAATATTTCATAACGTTTTTAAGGTTAAAATCGATTTTATTTTTCCGTTCGAACCTTCCGTGGCACGATTTACCCGCCGTTTTCCCTTTTCGCCGCCCGGAAAATTCCGCTAAAGTCCTTTTCTTTCTCTTTTCCGCAGAATATTTTTTTGAAATTCTTTTTACAGGCAGAGAAAAAACTCGTTGAAATGCACCGTTATATGTGATATAATGTTTTTAGAAAATACATTTTCGTTAGTCGGGATTGCGTTCTTCGTTTCTCCCCCGAAACGTTTAAACCGGCAAAAGGATAACTTGCATATGAAAAGAATGATTTTGTGCAAAACTTACGCGGATACGCTGAAAAAAGCAGGCGAGGTTGCAGCCGAATTCGGGCGGGATCCCGACAAAAAGCTTTACGTCTTTTGCGAGGACAAGCTTACGATGAGCCTCGAATCGGAAATTGCAAGGGCAAACGGCGGCGGCACTTTCAATACGGACGTAGTCACTTTTTCCCGTTTTATACGCAAAAATTACAAAGGCGGCGAGCTTAGGGTTCTCGACAAACAATCCTCGGCAATGGCGGTAAAAAACATTCTGCTTAAAAATGTCGAAAATCTTTCGTGCTTTAAAAAATGCGCGTTCGATCCGAATACCGCGTCGAGCATTTTCGAGCTTATCGCCCAGCTTAAATCCGCAACGGTAAGCCACGAAAAGTTACTTGAAAGCAGCGGCAAAACGGAAGGCGTTCTGAAAAGCAAACTTTCGGACATAGCTTTCGTGTACGGCGAATACGAAAAATACCTTGCCGAAAAAAACGTGTACGACAGCAACTCCTACCTCGCTATTCTCGACGATATTTTGAAAAACGGAAGCTTTAACGGAGCAAGCGCGATAATCGTAGCGTTCGGTTCCCTCACCCGCCAAGGGCTGGAAATCGTCAAAACGCTCGACAAGACCATGGAAAATCTTACCGCGATTCTGCTCTCCGGAGAAAACGAGGATTTGTACACAAACGAAGTAAAAACGCTGTTAATGCGTGAAATAGGCGGCTTTTCCGTAGAAGAAAGCACTACGCCCCTTTCAAAAGAACGCGAGGTTTTAATAAACAGACTCTTTAACCCGGAGGCTCTCTCTCTTCCTCCTCTCGAAACGAAAAACGTTCACGCGTACGAGGCGGCAAACGCGGAAGAAGAGATTAAACACATAGCGAAAATTATCCGCCGAGAAGTAATCGGCGGGAGAAGGTATAAAGATATCGCCGTTGCGGTGGGCGAGCCAAGCGGCTACTTCGGCGCAATCGAACGAGTTTTCGGCGCGTATGAAATTCCCTTTTTTACAGACAAGCCCGAAGTTTTATCCACTCACCCGCTTTCGAAACTCGTCCTCTCGTATTTCGACGCGCTCCGCACCGATTATGCGGTCGAAAACGTTATCTCGCTCGTGAAAAACCCGTATTTTTTCGACAAAAAAACGGCGGATTTGTTTGAAAACTTCGTTTTGAGAAACGCCGTCACAAGGCGAGGCATAAAAAACGGATTGAAGCTTGCCCCCGACAACCCGGAAAGATTTTCCGACGGCTACGCCGCGTTCGAAGAGGCGCGCCGGATTATATTTTCTTTGCCCGGAAAAGGGAACTACGCAAACGAGCTGTCCGACGCGACGGAAGAGCTTTTCCGCATTTTAAACGCGGAAGAAAAAAATACAAATTATGCCGATAAGCTGAGAAATGCGGGCTTTTTCAGCAAAGCGGCGTTTACCGCGCAAGCTTTTGAAAAAACCCGGAAACTAATTTCCGATATAAAAGAAATACTCTCCGATTCAAAAATCGGCGTTACGGATTACAGAAACGTTTTAGCCTCCGGCTTCGGCGCGACTGAAATTTCCGTAATTCCTCAGCTATACGACTGCGTTTACGTGGGCGATTATAAGGACTGCAAATACTCCGAGCACGCCATACTTTTTGCAGCCGGAATGAGCGGCGACGTACCTTTTGCCAAAAGCGATACCGCGATTTTAACGGACAAAGACCTTGTAAAGCTTGAAAAATACGACTGCCTCGTAGAACCGAAAATCAAAATTGTTAACAAAAGAGAGAGAGAGAACGTCGGAGCGGCGTTGATTTCGTTCGGAGAAAAACTGTACGTTTCGCGCGCGGCTTACTCGTCCGACGGAAAGCCTCTCTCCAAAGGGCGTACTTTCGACAGTATTATCAAAATGTTCTCGGACGGCGGAAACGAACTCAAGGTTTTCAGCGAACGAAAGATTGCGGCGGAATGCGAACGCAACAAACAAATGAAAGCCGCTTACGACGTTCTCAATTACAACGCAATATCCCCCGCGACCGAAGAATTTCTGACAGGCAGCGTACTGCTCGGTGAAAAAATTAAAACGGACTTCGAGGCGGAGTCGGCTTTCCTCGACGCGTTGAAAAGCGTTTCTCCCGAAAAAGCGGATTACGCCGAGAAGCTGCTCGGCAAAACAAAGCTCGGCGTTGCAAAGCCTCTGAAAGAAAACGCCGACCTGATTTTCAGAAAAAACCGAATAAGCGCGTCCGTCCTCGAATGTTATTTCGGTTGTCCTTTCGCGTGCTTTATGCAAAACGGGCTGAGAGTCAAAGAACGGCATGACGAAAACGTACAAGCAAACGAGTACGGTACTTTTATTCATTCGGCTCTCGAAAAATACGTTTCTTTTCTCAAAGACGACCTCGAGCGTTTAGACAAGCGCATAACGGACAAAGCTTCCTCCGACGAAGTCGTTAAGGAAATCATTTCCGAACTTAAAAAAGATTACGCTTACTCTCACTACCTCGACGAAGACAAGTATAAGGCGATTTTCGCTTTAATCGAAAAAGAAACGTGCCGTGTTGCCTGGGATCAGTATCTCTCATTTACAAACTCTTCTTTCAGACCTGTCGCAACCGAAGCAAGGTTCGGACCGAAAGGAAAATTCCCTTCCATAAAACTGAAAACACGTTACGGCGAAAAAAACGTAACGGGATATATAGACAGAATCGACCGCTCGGGCGACATGGTTAGAATCATCGATTACAAAACGGGCAAAACTCACGAAAAAGACGAAGAGTTCTACACAGGCAACAATATTCAGCTTTATCTGTATATGAACGCCGTGCTTCAGGAAAACGACAGAGCGAGCGGAGCATACTACTACCCCGTCAGCGATAAATTTGCCGTCGACGACGAATTCATCTACGCTTTAAAGGGAAAAACCCTCGGAGAAGAAGACGTTATCCGCGCTACCGATTTTTCCGTTTCGGAAGGAGAAAAATGCAAAATTTTAGACAGTACGGTGATTTTCACGGGAGATAACAAAGCTACTTCGAAAAGCAAATCCTTAATTTCCTCCGAAGTTTTCTCACGCTACGTTCAATACGCGAAAGCCGTTTCGGAAAAAGGCGCGGAAGAAATTTCGGAAGGCGTCATTGCGCCGTCGCCGTACGCGGACAAATGCAGATACTGCAAATTCTCGGCAATATGCGGAACGGACGAGAGAAGCGTTAAAGAAAGAAAAGAAAACAACGTAAACGCCCAAACGATTATCGAAGCGACGGAGAACGACAATGGCAATTAACTATACAGACGAACAAAGAAACGCGATAATGCGCGATAAAGGCAATATTTTGGTTTCGGCTTCTGCGGGGAGCGGCAAAACTTTTGTTATGATAGAACGCCTTATACGCCTTATCATAGACGAAAAAACCGACGTAGAAAACGTGCTTGCGGTTACTTTCACACAGCTTGCCGCGCAGGAAATGAAAACCAAGCTTGCCGACGCGTTAACCAAAAAAATAAACGACGACGGCATTTCGGACAAAACGAGAGCGCGACTCAAAGAACAACTTGCGGACGTCCCGATGGCTTCGGTTTCAACATTCCACTCTTTTTGCAGGGATTTGATAAGAAACTACTTTTTCGAAGCCGGCGTAGACGCACTTTTTTCGATAGCCGACGAAACTCAAAGCGAAATACTCAAAGCAAAAGCGATAGACGACTTGTTCTCCGATCTTTACGGGACGGACGACGAAAGCTTCAAAACGGTTTTAAGAATTTTTATAAGAAACAGAAACGACGCTTTCGTTAAAGAACTCATAATAATGCTGTACGAGTTTTTTCAGAACGAAGCCAGCCCCGAGCAGAGCCGGAACAACGCGCTCAATATGTATTCGGAAGACGGCTATCAAATCATAAAAGCCGCCTGTTTCGCGCAATATCGCGATATTTTCGACAATTATTATTCGTCGTTTAAAAAGCTTGGCGAAAAGTATTCGGAAATCGGCGCCGCAAAAACGGCGGAAGCTTGCAACGTTTTAGCCGAGTATTCGAGGCAGATTTCCTTCTCTCGCGATTTATTCGAAATGGCAAAAATGAGCAACGGCGTTTCACTCACTCTCCCACGTTTTTCTCCGCAAAGCGAAGAAGAAGCCGTTTTAAAGGAAACCCTTTCGGATACGAAAACGGCTTTTCTGAAAGACGCCAAAGAGCTGAAAAAAGATTTCGACGGCGAAGACGAAACGTACAAGCACGAAATTCTTTCCATGCGCCCCGTCGCGGAAAAATTAATCTGGCTTGTCCGCGAATTCGAAAATAGGTATTCTACCGTGAAAAAAGAAGAAAACGTGCTCGATTTTTCAGATCTCGAGCACACCGCTCTTAAACTTTTGGAAAACGACAGAATAAGAAACGCCGTTAAGAGCAGATACGAATACATTTTCGCGGACGAATATCAGGACACGAACGGCGTTCAGGAAGCGATTTTATCCAAAATCACAAACGATAATTTGTTTATGGTGGGCGACGTTAAACAGAGTATTTACGCGTTCCGCGGGTGCGATCCGGGGATCTTCGAAGAAAAATTCTCCAAATTCAGCGGCGCAAACGGAGGCGGCTCCGCGCTCACGCTCGACGCGAATTTCCGCTCTTCCTCAGCCGTCTTACGCGCCGTAAACGGCACTTTCGGGAACATTATGAGCGATGCGGAAGGCCGTCCGTATTCCGAAAGACCTATGACAAACGGCAACGGCACGATTGGCAGCGCGGTGTATTATGTCATCCCAAAAGAAGAAAAAGCCCCTAAATCTCACGTTAAACGGGGCGTTTACTCTGTAAAAGAACATCTTGACGGAAACGAGGACGAGGACGTTTTCAAAGAAGCCGCGCTTATAGCAAAAATAATTAATGATAATTTAAACCTCACCGTTCCGACAAAAGACGGCGGAGAAAAGAAGACGGAATACGACGACATAGTGATTCTTTCCCGAGGAATTGCAAAGTACGGAAAAAAACTTGCGGAAAACTTATCTCTCCTCGGTATTCCCGTTTCCTCGGACGACGGCAATCAGATTAACTCATACCCCGAAATCAAACACCTTATCAGCGTTTTAAGAATAATCGATTGCGCAGAGCAGGACATTCATCTCGTTGCCTCGATGCGCGGTCCTTTCGGGAACTTTTCGGACGGAGAGCTTGCGAGTATCCGTAAATACTCGGATAAATACTACGTTAATTCGGGCAGGCGAGACGAAAGCACTTTCTCCGACGCCGTAAAAAAATATATGGAAGAAAACGACGACGAACTCTCCGAAAAGCTTGTCGGGTTCTTTGATTACCTCGAAAATCTTCGCTTTTTATCCGACTTTATCGGCGCGGGCGGAGTGCTTTCAAAAATCGTAAGAGAGAAAAAAATAGATTTATACTACCTTTCGGAAATTGACGGACGAGCGCGGGCGGCGAGAATTTCAAGGCTGATAGACGAGTGCTCGGCAAACGAAAATCTGGCGGTAAAGGAATTCTTAAAACGCTTCGACGCCAAGCCCGACGCCTTCAAACTCGGCGGAGACGAAAGCACGGGCGCCGTAAAACTAATGACGATACACGCTTCGAAAGGGCTTGAATTCCCCGTTGTAATTCTGTGCGGAATTTCAAATCCTTTTAACTCCATGGAAACGAGGAACGAAATATATACGAACAAAAAATACGGCTTTGCGCTGAAAACGTACGACGAAAAGAATATGACGGTAAAATCTAATATGTTCAGAAAAGTCGTTAAACGGCATTATTCTTCCGAACAGACCAAAGAAGAAATCCGCATACTTTACGTTGCGATGACAAGGGCAAAAAGCCGCCTTTATCTCACACAAACGGGGGTTATTCCACCGATAGAAGTGAACGAATTCGAGCTGATGAACGCAAAATCGTACGCGGATTTAATATCTTCGAAAGCCATGCCCGTCGAACAGGTCGACGTTGAAAATCTTCTTTTACGCCGGCAGGAAGGCGAAACGACGACGTTTGTGGGAAGCGAAACGAACCGCGCGCTCGCAAATAAAATAAAGAGCAATTTGCAGTTCGTTTACCCGTACGACGTAACGATTCCGGCAAAAAGCTCCGTCACCGCAATAGTTTCGGATACAAAAGAACAATCCGACGAGCCGCCCGTTCCTGTAATTTTCTCTTCGGACGACGCAAGAGAAAAAGGCGTGGCTTATCACAGAGCCATGGAGCTTCTCGATTTTTCCAAATTCTCCGAAGACGAAATTTCCACGCAAATCAAACGGTGTGCAGACGAAGGACTTATGACCGCCGAGCAAGCCGAAACGGTTGACTCGCGCCGCCTCGCCGCTCTTCTCAAAAGCGATTTTTTCCGTATGCCGAACGCAAAATACTACCGCGAACAGCCTTTCGAAATGCTCGTTCCCGCAAATATGTTTTCACAGTCGGCGTCCTCGGACGAAGTTCTCGTTCAGGGCGTTATCGACCTTATGGTCGTTTGCGAAGAAGGAATACACATCGCAGATTACAAGGTTTCCTCCCACTCGAGCGAGCGACTTGCCAAGGATTACTTTAAACAGCTTGAACTTTACGCTTACGCCGCAAGCAGAATTACCGGCAAAAAAATTCTTTCGAAAACGCTTTTCAATCTTATGCGAGGAGAAAAAACAGAGTTGTAAATAAATCCTGCGAGAGTAGCGTGTAGTATGCGTACGAGCAATGCTCGCCCCTACGGTTTAGCATATGTAAATGCGGCTCTCTAAAAATCTCGGACGGGCGTGGCACACGGACGAACGGTGCTCGCCCCCTACGGCGAGTGCGCCGACAAAATAACGATATTTCCGTTTCAAATCAAACCTTTGCGTCAATAATAGATGCGGAGGTTTTTATTATGCTTTTATCCTTTTTACTTGATAGTTCGCTGTTTCTTCGGCTCATAGGCTTTGCCGAAAAGTGGTCGTTTTTATGCGTTAACGTTTGTTTTACGGCACTTTTTATAATTTCGTTCTTTAAAATCGGCACAAGAAAAGTATGCGGAAAGATATTCCTGATGTCGGTCGTTTTATCGCTTTCCCCTATTTTATATAAGGCGTTGTTTATACAAACCCCGAGCCAAAGCGACGCACGCAAACTGTTTTTCAACGGCTTAATATATTTTACCGAATACTTCTTGCTGATAATTCGCGCAGGGTATTCTTCCATAGAAACCGACTGTGACGGTCAATCGAAAAATTCGGAATGCGAGCCGGACTGTCGGGCAAGTTTCACGAGCGTCGCAGGGCAAATAAAAGACAACGGCTGTTTTGCCGACAATAAGCCCGTTCGCCCGGTCGCCTGCGACGGAAAAAACTTTTACCCTCTGCCGGAAAGCGAAGCGGATATGCAATCCGAGAAAAGCCCGAATTCCCCTCTGCCGTCAATCTGTTCTCGTCCCGCCGCCAACATTTCGGAAATTCCCTTAAGAAAAACCGAGATTATAAAAATGACGAGACCGGGGAAATTAAATGCGGACTACTTAAGACAATGCATTTTTTCTCTCGAAAACAAAAAACTCTCAGCCGACGACCTTGCCGAATTTTACTCGCTTAAAAACGATTTTTTGTTCACCGACGATTTTCTATCGAAAAGCGACGAAAAGACGATTTCGGACAAATCGTGCAGGCTCATACGCCTTATGGCTCGGTACAGCGTTTAGCTCTGACGAAAAAATCGCTCCTTTACTATTTTTTTGCGCGTAACAGAACGAAAACTGTCAGTAAACTTATCGCCGTAAAAAAAACGTTATATAATAATGACGTTCCCGTCGTTAAAAAGCGGGAATTACACTCTTTGCGCTGTCCGCAAGGGAGTATAATGTGACGGCAAAAATCATAAACAAAAAAGCCGTGTTATCCGCTACCGTTATAAATCAGGGGGAAAAAGGTTCGGACAACATAGTTTTTACGCTTAACAAAAATTACAACGGCAAAGACTTATCCTCCTACAATCCGTTTGCCTCCGTAAAGCGCGCGGACGGCACCACCGACAAAATTTCCCTTACCCTCACCTCCGAACAATCCGAGAGCAATTCTGTCGGTAACGGCGAGCCTTCTTCGACAGACGAAATTTCGCTTATTCTAAACGTAGGCGAAAGCATAACCGCAGTTCCCGGGGAACTCGAAATGCAACTGTCTTTTGAAAGCACGGACGGCGAGGTTGTATGGAGAACGGAAAAATTCGGGCTTGAAATACTCGGTTCCATAGACGCGTACAAGGATTATTCCGACCGCGCGCCCGACGCAGTGACCAAGCTCCATAACCAAATGATAGCCTACGTTTCAAAAATGGCGGCGCTTGTAGACGAGGTAAACGAAAAAATAGCCAACCTTCCGAGCGGCGGAGGCGCGAGCTATGACGAAAACAACAAGTTGAACGCCGATTACGTTTCCGGGTTAAGCACTGTTGCAAAGACGGGTTCTTACGCCGACCTCAGCGGCAAACCCGAACTCGGAGCATACCTTACGAGTCAGCAGCTCGCGCTCGAACTGAATAATTTAAAACAAAGCATTAAACCCGCAATATTTAAATACTGCGATCCGAACTACGACGACGAAACGTACGATGCGAACAACAACTACAACATCAATCTTATATCGTGCTATCTCCCGGACGAGCTGAACGCGGGGAACGTTCTTCTCCACGATACGGTTTTAAACAGATACTATACCTGCATTTACTCTTCCAAAACCGACAACGAGCTTACGTTCTTTTTCTACGACGGCTTAAACACCAAACAATTACAATATCTCTTCTCTTTCTCCGATTTCAACTACAGTTGATTTATTCGGAAACCCGGGCGAGGCGAATTTTTTCGCCCGCCCGTTTTTTTTCATTTTCCTTTTCCCCCTCTCCGAATTGCAGGTCAAAACTTTCGCATTTCTTGTTATATAATCGGCTTTGCAAAATTTTTTAGAAATTTGTAAACTTTTTTATATAAAACACTTGACAAAGTTGTATGACGGTAGTATAATACAGGCAAAAAAAGGAGCGAGATCCGAAAGGCGTAAAAAGCCCTTCGCCTATTTGAAGAGGAAACGATATGAAGAAAAATATGTACAGCTTAATATTATCCGAGGACGTGGTTAAGGAAATAGACCGCCTCGCGTACGAAAACGGTACTTCGAGATCTAATTTCATAGACGGCATTCTCGCAGAGTATTGCAGAATGGTTACGCCGGAAATGCGCATCAAAAATATTTTCGACAGAGTGCTCGACAACCTCGAAGGTTCGAGACTGCTCCCGTCAAAGGAACCGAATTCCGGCATAATGACGCTGAGAACTTCCCTCGAATACAAATACCACCCGACGGTGAAATACGACGTGCAGCTCTTTAGAAAAAGAGGGCATGCATTCGGTCAGCTAAAGGTGTGGATGAGATCGCAAAACTCCGAGGTTTTGCGCGTTTTAGGCGAGTTCTTTAATTTACTTGCCGATATCGAAGAGAAATATTCGGTCGCTCCGCCGTCAAAGAGAGGCGTGTATTCTTTCGACGGTTCGAAGTTCATAAGAACGTTCGTTCTGCCCGAAAGCAAGGAATACGAAGCGGAAGATATTGCCGACAGCATCAATCTGTACGTACAGATGGTAGACGATCTTCTTAACGGATTTTTCCAAGGCAAATACGCGACCACGCTCGATATGGAAAAAGATTATTTAAGACACGTAAAGCAAATGCCCCTCAGGTTTTAACGAAAACAACGGTTTGTCCTAATTAAACTTCGGCAAATCGCGGGGAACGCTTTAATCAATATATAATTACGCGCACAACGTAATCAGCACAAAAGGAGGTGTACATTATGAACGCGGAAAAACTTACCAAAAAATCGTTATGGTGCTTGCAGGAAGCGCAAAGCATCTCAATTTCAAAAGGAAGCCAACAGATAGCGCCGGAACATCTTCTGCTCGCTATGCTCGAAGGCAACGACAGCCTTACCGCAAACATTCTTACAAAATGCGGAGTAAGCGTCGAGAGCTTCAGAGCGGACGTAGAAAAACTTGCGGATAAAATCCCATCCGTTTCCGGCAGCGGCAGAGAACCCGACAAGGTTTATATCTCCCCCGTTACGGACAGAATTCTTTCCGCTTCCGAAAAAATCGCAGCGGATATGAAGGACGAATACGTTTCGGTAGAACATATTCTTCTTTCAGTGATAGACAACGCCGAAAGAGAACTGAAAAACTTATTCTCTGCTCACGGCGCAGATAAAAATAAAATATTAAAGGCAATTAAGGATACACGAGGCAGCCAACGCGTTACAAGCGACTCCCCCGAGGAAACTTATGACGCCCTCTCCAAATACGGCACCGATCTTACCGAAAGGGCGAGAAGCAACAAGCTCGATCCCGTTATAGGCAGGGACGAGGAAATCCGTAACGTAATAAGAATCCTTTCAAGAAAGACGAAAAACAACCCCGTTCTTATCGGTGAACCGGGCGTAGGTAAAACGGCAATTGCCGAAGGACTTGCAAGACGTATAGTCCGCGGCGACGTTCCCGAAGGCTTAAAAGGCAAAACGGTATTTTCCCTCGATATGGGCTCGCTCATCGCGGGCGCGAAATTCCGAGGCGAATTCGAAGAAAGACTTAAAGCCGTTCTGAACGAAGTCAAAAACTCCGAAGGCAGAATCTTGTTGTTCATCGACGAGTTGCACACCGTTGTAGGCGCAGGCAAGACGGACGGCGCGATGGACGCCGGCAATCTTTTAAAGCCTATGCTCGCAAGAGGCGAACTCCACTGCATCGGCGCAACGACTCTCGACGAGTACAGGAAGTACATTGAAAAAGATCCCGCCCTCGAAAGACGTTTCCAGCCCGTTACCGTCAACGAACCGAGCGTTGCGGACACGATTTCAATTCTCAGAGGTTTAAAAGAAAGATACGAAATTTTCCACGGCGTAAGAATTCACGACCGCGCGCTTATAGCCGCAGCCACTCTTTCCAACAGATACATCACCGACAGGTTCCTGCCCGATAAGGCTATAGACCTTGTGGACGAAGCCGCCGCTATGATACGTACGGAAATCGACTCGATGCCGGCAGAAATGGACGGTATTTCGAGAAAGATAACGCAACTTGAAATAGAAGAAACGGCTCTTTCCAAAGAAAAAGACAATCTTTCGATGGAAAGACTTAACGAACTGAGAAAGGAACTTTCCGAACTGAGAGAACGCTTCAACGAAATGAAAGCCGAACTCGACAAGGAAAAAGCTTCGATAAACAGAGTAAAAGAACTTAAAACGGAGATAGACAAAACGCGTTCCGAGGCAGAACAAGCCGAAAGAAATTCCGACTACGAAAAAGCGGGAAAACTACGTTACAGCGAACTTCCGAAACTTGAAAAAGAGCTTCAGGATTTGCAAAAAGCCCCGCAAAACGCGAACGAATCGACAAATAAGCTTCTCCACGACGAAGTGACCGAAGAAGAAATAACTAAGATCGTTTCCCGCTGGACGGGCATCCCCACGAGCAAACTCATGGAGGGCGAACGCGAAAAAATTCTTCACCTCGAAGACATTCTGCATAAGAGAGTCGTCGGTCAGGACGAAGCCGTAACCAAGGTTTCGGAAGCAATTCTCCGCTCGCGCGCCGGCATAGCCGATCCTAACAGACCTATAGGCTCGTTTATGTTCTTAGGACCTACCGGCGTAGGTAAAACAGAACTTGCGAAAGCTCTCGCGGAATATCTTTTCGACGACGAAAAGAACATCGTCAGAATCGATATGAGCGAGTATATGGAAAAATTCAGCGTGTCGAGACTGATAGGCGCGCCTCCGGGATACGTCGGATACGACGAGGGAGGTCAGCTTACCGAAGCCGTGAGAAGGAAGCCTTACTCTGTAGTCCTCTTCGACGAAATCGAAAAGGCTCACCCGGACGTATTCAACATTCTTCTTCAGATACTCGACGACGGCAGAGTTACCGACTCGCAAGGACGTACGGTCGACTTCAAGAACACCATTATAATAATGACCTCCAACCTCGGCGCGGGCTATATCCTCGACGGCATCACCGATAAAGGCGAAATTTCCGACGAAGCGAGAGCCGAAGTCGAGAAGCTTTTGAGAAGCACGTTCAAGCCCGAGTTTTTGAACAGACTCGACGAGATTATCTTCTATAAGCCGCTCACGAGAGAGAACGTTTACAACATACTCGATATCCTTACCGAGAATTTGAAGAAACGCCTTCAGGAGCAGAATATCAACCTCGTTATAGACAGCGACGCGAAAAAGTATATTGCGGACAACGCTTTCGATCCCGCGTTCGGCGCAAGACCTTTGAAGAGGTTTCTGCAGAGCAAAGTCGAAACGCTCCTTGCAAAATACATCGTCGGCAAGAATCCTCAACCTTTCACCACTTTGAAAGTAACCGAAGAATACGGCGACCTTGTAGTCAAAGCATTATAACGCCGCCGCGAAAATCGTCGCACAGATATTTGAAAGAAGCCCCGTTTAACGTATGTTAAACGGGGCTTCTTTATTTTTTATTATAGATTATAACGTGAACGTACTATCGCTCGTATAGTAATTTCAACTCATTTGTCGAGCGAAATAGTGTTCTCTCCTCCAAAAAGGACATATGATTTTCCTTTATAAATAAACTCCGATTTTACTCCGAAAGGAACAACCGCACGAGCAATGCAGCCTTTCTCGTTCCTTTCGAAGTCAACTGTTGTAAGTCCGTTAACTGTTAAGCACGAAGCCTTTATCTTGTTAAAGCCATCGACGTAAGGCTCTATAACAATTTCCGGCACACCGCATTTTAACGTCTGCCTTATCCCTGCAACGTACGACTGCATTACCGCGGCAATATCCGCGTACATATGATGATTGCGCGAGTTTGTTCCCTCGTAATCCTCCCAAAGCGTCGTCGCCCCTCTTTTTATCCAATTACCGAAAGAAGGATACTCCGTACGATTCATAATTTTCAAAAAAATGTCCGTTCTGCCGTGAGAGCAGAGCACTCTGTTTACGAAAAGTTAGGAATCGCACATAACGACAAGTTTATATCGAATAGGTTTATATCGAACGAATCCGGCATTTTACCCGGATTCGTTCTTTTTTTCAAAAAATCCCCTCTCGTTTCTATTCAACAAAGCAAAATCAAGCTATAATTTGTCAATTATTATCAGTATTTGGAGGATTGACGTTATTTTTCGATAATCGCTTGCAAAATGCGCGCTTTTGTGATATTATACTATCTACTAAAACGTTAAACCGCTAAAGCGATAAAAGAAAAAATTTTTATGGCTGTTTGATTCACTCGGGGTATTTTCCTTTTTGAACGGAGGAGATTTTTGTGAGAATCGATAAAGCGCCGATACAATTAAAAGATGCGGACGAAGCCAACAAACTTCTGTCCGACTACGCCCGCGTTTTCGACTGCGTCAGACTTGTCGACGGCAAATCGATTTCGGACGATAAAAAAATCGACGCGGTGTATTCGAGCATAGGCTCATCCGATTGCGCCCATATAACCGGCAAGCTTGCGGATTGCCGCAACTGCGTGGTAAAACGCGCTATGGCAAGCGAATCTTCCGCGACGAAACTCGAGCTTTACAATAAAAAAATTTTTCAATCCACTGCCGTTTACGTGAAAATCGGCGGCAAGCCGTACGTTATCGAGCTTATCAAAAACTTTCAGGACGACCTTACTACCGAAAATCCCGAAATCGCCGGCGGCGCGATAGGGCAGTTCGAAGATTATTACGAAAAAATTTACCGCGACATTTTAACAGGCTGTTACAACAGAAGATATTTCGAAGAAAGACTTCGCGATTCGTCGTTTAAGGCGGGCGTCGCGCTTTTGGATATCGACGATTTTAAACTTTACAACGACGTATACGGGCATGATTTCGGAGATAAAGTCCTGCAGATAATAACGGAGAAAATAAAAGACAGCATTCGCTCTACGGACAAGCTCGTTCGCTACGGCGGCGACGAATTTCTGCTCATAATGCCGGGCATCAAGCAACGCGTGTTTTTCGACTCCCTCTACAAAGTCAAAGCCGCAGTCAGCGAAATCGAAATCACGGGTTTTGCCGAAGTAAAGCTGTCGGTTTCCGTCGGAGGCGTTATGTCGGAAGGCATAACGATGGCAGACGCTGTCTTCAGAGCGGACGTTCTGATGTACAAAGCGAAAAAAGAAAAGAACGTTATCGTAACAGACTTTGGCGAAGAAACGTTTTTAAGACAAAAACGCAACATTCTGATAGCGGACGATTCCGAACTCAACCGCGAAATGCTCGCTTCCATTTTACAAAACGAATTCAACATAATCGAAACGGGCAGCGGCGAAGAGTGCATAGAACAGCTTAAAGAACACAGGGAAAGTTTATCCGTCGTTCTGCTGAACATAGGCATGGCCGGAACGGACGGATTTGCCGTTCTCGACTATATGAACATCAATAAAACGATAGAAGCCGTTCCCGTAATAATGATTATCGACGACGAGAGGGACGATTCCGTGCAGCGCGCGTACGAAATGGGCGTATCCGATTATATTGCCCGTCCGTTCGATATGAAGGTCGTTGGAAATAGCCGCGTAATGAACACCATTCAGCTTTATTCCAAACAAAAAAGGCTTATAGGTAAAATCACCCGCCAGATGGTCGAGCAGGAAAACGACTCCCGAATGATGACGGGCATTCTTTCTCAGATAGTGGAATTCCGTAACGGCGAAAGCGGCAGACACGTTCTGATGATTCGCAGTCTTACCGAATTATTGCTTAAAACTTTGCTGTTAAGATCCAACGAGTACAATCTTACCCCTCAAGACGTTACGCATATAGTAAACGCGTCGGCGCTCCACGATATCGGCAAAATCGCCATAGACGAAAAAATACTCAACAAACCCGGCAAACTCACGAAAGAAGAGTTTGAAATAATGAAAACTCACACGGTCATCGGCTCGGATATGATACGTTCGCTTACGATTTACAGCGGCAAGTCGCTCATCAAATTCGCAGACGAAATTTGTAGGTATCACCACGAACGCTGGGACGGCAACGGCTACCCCGAAGGTCTTAAAGGCAACGATATACCCGTTTCAGCGCAGATCGTTTCTTTGTGCGTCGTGTACGACGCCCTTGTGAATAAGCGCGTTTACAAAGAAGCCTATTCGCACGAAAAAGCTATGGATATGATTATGAACGGCGAATGCGGACAGTTTAATCCTATCCTTATCGAGTGTTTCTCCGAGCTTTCTCAGGATATAAAAGAAATAGAAGAACACAAGACGATTAGATAGCCGGCGGTAATTCGATTTGTTCGCCTTGTCCTAATAATATTCGCCATTTTAACAATAAAAGACACTCCGCGGCTTTTTCGCTGCGAAGCGTTATTTTTATGACAGTTAAATTATCCG
>JALEKY010000012.1 GCA_022768945.1 Christensenellaceae bacterium
GAAACTTCTTGAGAGGCTTCGGGCGTTTGATTTTCCGCCGAGGCTTTATTCGGCAACATTACCGCTGCCGAAATAATAAGCGAGGCGACGAAAATTACGCTCAAAATCACAAAAATGCCTTTTCTTCTTTTTTGAATCATAAACATTCTCCTACTTTTTTAAAACCGATTTATATTTCGGTTTTTACTAATATATCATACGCTCGTGTATATCACACGCTCGTGTTTTAAATTCGTAAAAACCGTCAGTTTTTTTCATTTTCTAATATATGATATCCTTTTCTTCACCGAAAGTCAACAAAATAACAACATTTATTTTCACATTTCATTCATTTTATAACACAATTCTTTTAAAATTTTCCGTTTTACGGGCGGCAAACGCGGGATTTAAGCCTTTTTTTCACACAAAAACCTCGTTTTACGGCATTTTGAAAATATTTTCACAATCGACACAAAAAAAGGACTTATCGCGCGGATAAGCCCTTTCGTTTTTATATTAAATTACTTATAAAGCGGTTTGTAGTTTGCGCAAGCGCGGTAATCGGCGCCTTCCTTATCTTTGGTTCCGAATGCGCTCCAAGCGTGCGGACGGAATATATCCTTATCCTCGATATTGTGCAGAGATACCGGCATGCGGAACATGCTCGCAAGCGTGATTATATCCTTGCCGATGTGACCGTAAACGAACGCGCAGTGATTTGCGCCCCAGTTCGCCATTACGTTGTATACGGAAGAGAACGCTTCGGTATCGTTGAGCCTCGGCACGAAATAGGTAGAAGGCCAGGTTCTGTCCGTTCTGTCGAGAATGATTCTGTTTGCTTCTTCGGGGAGTTCTACAGTCCAGCCTTCGGCAAGCTGCAAAGTGTAACCGATGCCGTCCACCATATTTACGCGGATAGCCGTAACGGGCATTTCGCCTTTCGTGGAGAAGCCGCTGCTCATACCGCCGCCGCGGAAGTAACCGCGGTTTGCCGGGTAGAACGTTGTGTTTTCAAGCATAGCCTTGCTGTCTTTTTCGGTAACTTTCCACCAGGGCTTCATAACTCTGTTGCCGTTTTCGTCGATACTTTCGCCCGTGCCGTCAAGAGCAGCCGCGCCGCTGTTAAGCAAGTGAATGAAGCCGTTTTTCGCAAGTCCGTCGGGCTTCCAGCCGGTTACTCTTTCGGTAGCCGCCGGCGACCAATACGTTCTTACGTCCGCAAAAATGCTCGCCTGACCGGTTACAAGGTGACCGAACAACATCGCTATACCGTTGCAGTTATCGCTTTCGGTAGCGAGAATCGTAGGCTGTTTCTTGCCGTTCCAGTCGAAAGTGGAATTGAGCATAGCCTCGGTAAAGTCGCCGTTCGGCATGAAGTCAGTCCACATTCTCTGCCCCTGGAAACCGCCGAATATAGCGTTTCTGCCGAGGGCTTCTTCGTGCCAGCCGATTTCGTCGAGTTTCGGATTGCCGAGCATTATGTCTTTAACGATAAGCGTCATCTTTGCGATGAACTCCCACTGCTCGTCGAGTTCCTTGCGGGTGAAGTCTTTCATTCCCCAGATGCCGCCGTTGTGGTCTTTGCCTTCTTTTACGTTTTTCTTTATCCAGTTAAGTTCTTTTTCGTATTCGGCTTTGTCGTAAATGCCGAGTTTTACTCTGCGCAAGATCTCGGTCATATCAACCCATTCCGCACGAATGCCGAAGTATTTCTGCATCATATTCGCGTCAAGGAAGCTTCCGCCGATACCCATAGCGACAGAACCAATCGAAACGTACGCTTTATTGCGCATCTGACCTACAGCCAAAGCGCAGCGAGCAAAACGGAGAATTTTTTCTTCAACGTCCGGAGTAATGCCGGTATCCCCTATATCCTGAACGTCGTTGCCGTAAATGGCGAAAGCGGGCAAACCGCGCTGAACGTGCGCCGCCATGCAAGCCGCAAGATAAACCGCGCCCGGTCTTTCCGTACCGTTAAAGCCCCATACGGCTTTAGTAGTAAGCGGGTTAAGATCCATAGTTTCGCTGCCGTAACACCAGCAAGGCGTAACCGAAAGCGTTGCCGTAACGTTCTGCGTAACGAAGTACTGCTCGCACTCGTAAGCTTCCTTGCCTCCGCCTATCGTAGTGGGCGAAATTACTACCTCGCAAGGGGTGCCGTCGGCATAAAAAACGTTTTCTTCTATAAGCTTTTTAGCGTCCTGAGCCATTTTCATGGTCTGCGCTTCCAATCCCTCTCTGATACCGCCCCATCGGCCGTCGATAACCGGGCGGATACCTATTCTGCATTTCATAAAAAATCCTCCTTTTTTTAAAAAAGAAATTCAGCCCCGCCAAACGGTTCGGGCGGTAACTTATGAGAAAATTATACATCACCCCGCCGATTTCTGTAAATACGCGTTTTTTCAAAACAAAAATAACATAGTATGCTTTTAATACTATGTTTGTAAAAAACCTGTAACGCCGCCTTTTCGGTATTCGGTGATGAAGCTGTGGTTTGTACGCTTTTTCCGATTTTTCAAAAAATTTCGACAAAAAATTAAAAATTACTAAAAAATGCTACACTTTTCCGTTTTTTTTTGCTATAATATATTTTGGGAGAGAAGGGAATACTTATATCGTAGCTCCGTTCTATCGGGAAATATATAACATTATATAAATACGATAATATAAATACGATATCGCTTTTCCGCCCGAAACAAAAATCAAAAGAAAAAAAATTTTACATAAAGGAAGGTTAATAACATGAAAAATCTCGATTTAACCAAATACGGTATTATCGGAACAACCGAAATCGTATACAACCCTTCTTATGAAACTCTGTTTAAAGAAGAAACCAAGAAAGACCTTGTCGGATACGAAAAAGGTCAGGTAAGCGAACTCGGCGCGGTAAACGTTATGACGGGTATTTACACCGGTCGTTCGCCTAAAGACAAGTTCATCGTTATGGACGAAAACTCCAAAAACACCGTTTGGTGGACGAGCGAAGCTTACAAAAACGACAACCACCCCGCAAGCGAAGAAACCTGGAAAGCAGTTAAAGAAATCGCCGTTAAAGAACTTTGCAATAAACGTCTTTTCGTAGTAGATGCTTTCTGCGGCGCAAACAAGGACACCCGTATGGCTGTTCGTTTTATCGTAGAAGTAGCTTGGCAGGCTCATTTTATCAAGAATATGTTTATTCAGCCTACCGCAGAAGAGCTTGAAAACTTCACCCCCGATTTCGTAGTTTACAACGCTTCCAAAGCAAAAGTAGAAAACTACAAAGAACTCGGTCTTAACTCCGAAACCGCTGTTGTATTCAACATCACTTCCCGCGAGCAGGTTATCATCAACACCTGGTACGGCGGCGAAATGAAGAAAGGTATGTTCTCCATGATGAACTACTACCTCCCGCTCAAAGGCATCGCTTCGATGCACTGCTCGGCTAACACCGATATGAACGGCGAAAACACCGCTATATTCTTCGGTCTTTCCGGAACGGGTAAAACCACCCTTTCCACCGATCCTAAGAGACTTCTTATCGGTGACGACGAACACGGTTGGGACGATAACGGCGTATTCAATTTCGAAGGCGGCTGCTACGCTAAGGTAATCAACCTCGATAAAGAATCCGAACCCGACATCTACAACGCAATCAAACGCAACGCGCTTTTGGAAAACGTTACTCTCGACGAAAACGGAAAAATCGATTTCGCGGATAAGAGCGTTACCGAGAATACCCGCGTATCCTATCCTATCAACCACATCAAAAACATCGTTCGCCCCGTATCGAGCGCACCCGCTGCAAAGAGTGTAATCTTCCTTTCCGCAGACGCTTTCGGCGTACTCCCCCCCGTTTCGATACTTACTCCCGAACAGACTCAGTACTACTTCCTCTCCGGCTTCACCGCTAAACTTGCGGGTACCGAGCGCGGAATAACCGAACCCACCCCGACCTTCTCGGCTTGCTTCGGTCAGGCATTCCTCGAACTCCACCCCACCAAGTATGCTGAAGAACTCGTTAAGAAGATGAATATGAGCGGAGCTAAGGCTTACCTTGTTAACACCGGCTGGAACGGCACCGGCAAACGTATCTCCATTAAGGATACGAGAGGCATCATCGACGCTATTCTCGACGGTTCCATCAACAAAGCTGACACGAAGACCATTCCTTACTTCAACTTCGAAGTTCCCACCGAACTCCCCGGCGTTAACCCCGCTATCCTCGATCCGAGAGATACTTACGCTAACGCTGAAGAATGGGAAACCAAAGCTAAAGACCTTGCAGGCAGATTTATCAAGAACTTCGCTAAGTACACCACTAACGAAGCGGGCAAGGCTCTTGTAGAAGCAGGTCCTCAGTTATAATTAAAGATATTCAGCCGCGCCGATTAAAAACGCGCGGATAAAAAAATTAAGCGGTCGGAGAAGAATTTCTCCGACCGCTTTTTTTTGCATATCCCCTCTTTTTCGCGCATTATCGCCGTTTTTTCGGCAATCAAACATCTTATTCAAAAGATATTCTACTTTAACGGATATCTACTTAATAAGTCTGCAGACGTCGATTAAAACAACTCCTTTCGCAGCCTTGCAAACAGGGCATTCTTCCCACGGCTCCGTACCTACGGCTTTGTATCCGCAAGCGCCGCATAACCATTCGGTCGGCTTATCGGAGCGGTATAGTTTGTCTTCCTTTAAAGCGTTATATACCGCAGAAAAGAACCTTTCGTGCGATTTTTCTATTTCCGCGACGCGTTCGAACAACACAGCTATATCATCGAAGCCCTCTTCCCTCGCGACGTTCGCGAAATGCGGATAAACCTCTTCGGCTTCCTTTTTCTCGTCCTCGGCGGCAAGGCGGAAATTTTCGGTCATATCCCATTTTTCCTTGAACGGATATCCGGCGGAAATGTCGACGTTTTTAATCGTTTCGTCGTGTCCCTGCTGCATAGCCGTGTAAAACATGCGCGCGTGATTAAACTCGTTATACACGATTTTATCGACGGTTTCCGCAAGCGCGCTAAAGCCTTCGTTTCTCGCGCCGTATTCGATAAATTCATACCGTGTTCTTGCTTGACACTCCCCTGCGAAACTCGCGGCGAGGTTTAAAAAAGTCTGACTGTCTTTTAGTTTCATATTCGCTCCTCCTATGCCACCAAGGCATAAATTATTCACCCTTATATTGTTGCCGTTTTACCTCGAGATTATTCGGTAAAAATCAGAAAAATGCCGTATTTCGTCGTTTATCGCTTGAAAAACCTAATAAAATGATGTAAAATACTTATCAGAAAAACATTTGGAGCCGAATATGGAATTACAGAAACTGCTTTCACCGGCAAGAAGAATTATAGACGAATACAATATGATACAAGACGGCGACAAAATAGCCGTAGGTCTTTCCGGCGGAAAGGACAGCGTTACGCTTTTGTACATATTGGCGAGTCTTAGAAAATTCTACCCGAAAAAATTCGACCTTATGGCGATTACCGTGGATATGGGGCTTAAAGATATGGACGAAAACGAAAAACTCGCCCTGAAAAAGCTATGCGAAGACCTCGAAGTAGAGTACAAAGTTATCCCCACGGACATTGCTGAAATCATTTTCGACGTAAGAAAAGAATCCAACCCGTGCAGTCTTTGCGCAAAAATGCGCCGCGGCGCGCTTAATAACGCCGCAATCGAAGCCGGTTGCAACAAGCTTGCGCTCGGTCACCATGCGGACGATTTAATAGAAACGCTGTTTTTATCACTCTTTTACGAGGGCAGACTTTCGACCTTTTCACCCGTTTCGTATATGGACAGAACGGGCATTACTCTTATCCGACCGATGCTTTATATCGAGGAAAAAGACATACGGGCTTTTGCGAAAGACAAGCCTATTCTCCACAACACCTGCCCTGCGGATAAACACACGCAAAGGCAGTACATTAAGGATATGCTTAACGATCTGAAGAAAGATATTCCCTTTTTAAAACACAGAATTCACGGCGCGATTACTCACCCGGAAAGAAACAATCTTTTCGATAAATGTCTTATTTATAAAACCGCCCCGGCCGGAAAACTTCCCGAAACAAACAAAACCGATGATGATAAATCGTTGAATTAAGAAAAAATACAGACGCTAAATCGTCTGATTAAAGAGTAAAAAAAGCCCCGTTTACACGAAGAAAAGTTCGATTCCTTCGCGATAAACGGGGTTTTTCTTTTTTTAAATATTTTTTACGGCAATACGACCGCTTTCCGGATATAAGACTGAAAGCACAGAGTTTGAATTCCGACGTCTCTTAATAATCGAGAATGATTTTGCAATCATAAAACAGTTTAAACAAGTCGTCGGGCGTTCCCTGAACGAAACTATCCGACGGAATATAATACATTTCGTCTTTATTCACAAAAACCATAAAGCACTTTTTGGTTCTTTTAACTTTGTAGATATTCGAAAAAGCGAGTTTTTCGCTGTCCGTTCTGTTTCCCTCCGTGCGGGTAATAGTGATAAGACCGGGTACGATTTTGTAATTCATCTGAATCTCGCCGTTCTCCACCCCGTACGTTTTTACGTTTTCGTTCGTTTCGGTTTTTGTAAGGTAAATCGTAAGCGCAATGATAATCGGGCATGCCGCCACAAGCGCGATTCCGCCGATAAGTTGCCCGGTACCCGTTCTTTGAATAATAAGAATAATACCGCCTACAAGCAACGCGACCGCGAGAAAAGGAAACGCGATATAGTTTGCAATTCGTTTGCCTTTGCCCATATCTATAACTTTCTGTTTGTTTAAAACGAAATTAACTTCAATATTTTTTGTCATGAATGCCTCCGCGTTATTTAATTTTATCACAT
Source organism: Christensenellaceae bacterium (assembly GCA_022768945.1). Taxonomy (GTDB): domain Bacteria; phylum Bacillota; class Clostridia; order Christensenellales; family Borkfalkiaceae; genus RGIG3732. The sequence goes on from JALEKY010000012.1 coordinate 6,800, forward strand.
TGAGTTTTTTAAGTCAACACTATCGCGAATAAAATAAAACGTGCGGCGCATTACGTAAATTATTTCGTTGAATTTATTTCCTTTACCGCATTCTTTAAATCTGCTGCAGAGAACCTGCCGAGCGAAAAACTAACGAGGTTTTTAAGCGGCATCATAAGGCACACAGACCTTTCAAAATCGTCTTGTAGGAAATTTTCGTCGTTAAAGGCAAATTTTCTGTTCGGATCGGCGTAGACGGCAAGCCCCAAAGCTTGCTCGAAGTACTTTTTAACAACCGCCGTCCCGTACAAGCGATAGACGTCCTCTATCAACGAATTTTCGGTGATTTTTATCGGTTTTTCGGGAATAATTTCGATTTTTTCTGAGAAAAAGCCGTTTAAAGCGTCTTTCGCAAGTACAAGTTCGCCTTTCTCGCGCGGCAGAGAATATTTTTTGCCGTCGTATTTAGTAAACTCAAAATTATCTATCGCGAAGCTTACTGTCTTCTTCTCTTTCGGCTGCAGTGCTACCTTATCGAAGTAAACAAGTTTTTTCGTTTCTTCGGTTGAAAAGTAAATCTGAATTACTTCCTTTGCGGGAATTTCGCTTAAATTTTCTATTTCGATTTCACCCGAAATACCGCTTTTTGCCGTAACCGTGTTGCCGTTAAGTTTGAACGAATTGTACCTTATTTCGGCATACGAAAGTCCGTACCCGAACGGATACCCGACCGGAATCTTCTTTTTGCAATAATACTTGTAGCCGACAAAATCCCCTTCCGCATAGACGATTTTTTCTTTTTCGCCAGAGCTTAAGTATGACGGGGCGTTCTCCGCGCACAGAGGGAAGGTTTCGGCAAGTCTGCCCGACGGACTCTTTCCCTTTAATATCTTCATAAGTCCGTCAGCAAAGTACGTGCCGCCGTAATAGCATTCCAAAATCGCGCCGGCATTTACGGGCGAAAAATCTACAGCTCCGCCGTTTTGCATTATAAGGCACGTGTTTTTATTGATTTTTGCAATTTCATTTGCAGCTTCTATATCGCCCTTGCGCACGCAAATATTCTTTCTGTCGTAACCTTCGGAATTGTGGCTGTCCGCTTCGGCAAACACAAGCACTTTGTCACAAGATAAAAAAGCGAAAATTTCGCTCAAATCGGACGTGTAGACGACTTCGAACCCGGCTTTTAAAAGATCGAGAGGAATGCTCGTTCTCTCTGCAGCAACCTGCGCGCACCCTCCGCCCTGAATTACCGGATTTAACGCGGTTTTACCGAAAACGCCAATCTTTTCTCCGTTTTTAAGAGGCAGAACGCCGTCGTTTTTAAGCATTACGATACTTTCCGAAACAATATCGGACAGAATTTCTCTTTCGTCAAGCGCGGTATACAAGCTTTTCGTTTCATGCTTTTTTATAAGACGAATTACGTTTTTTGCGGCTTCGTTCAGTCTATCCTCGTTAAGCGCGCCGTTTTTCAATGCGGCTTTAAGCTCTTTTGTCTGATCCGCGCCGCCCGGCATTTCAAGATCGCAGCCCGCTTCAAGCGCGGCGATTTTATAAGTAACCGCACCCCAATCAGACATTATAACGCCCTTAAACCCGAATTTTTTACGCAGAACTTCCTTTTGTAAAAAACACGACTCGTTACTCTTTTCGCCGTTTATTTTGTTATACGACGTCATAACGCAATCGGGCGAGGCGGTCTTGATAACTTTGTAAAACTGCTTAAGGTAGGTATCGAACAGTTCTTTTTCGCTTACTACGGAGTCGCCGCTCATTCGGTAATTATCCTGATTGTTGCAGCAAAAATGCTTTACCGTTGCCGAAGTGCCGTTCTTCTGCACGCCTTTTACGTAAGAAGCTGCAAGCTCGCCGGATAAACAACCGTCTTCCGAAAAATACTCGAAGTTTCTGCCGCCTACCGGCGTTCTTTTTATGTTTATTCCGGGTGCCAAAAGCACGTCCACGCCGTACTTTGCGCAATCGTTGCCGAGAATTTCACCCGCTTTAAAAGCGTTTTCACGGTCGAACGAACACGCGAGAAGACAAAGATTCGGAATAATTACCGCGTCTTTTGCGCCGACTTTCACACCGTGAGGTCCGTCGTGCATGGTAATTTTTGCAATACCGCTCTCGGCTTTTTCGTGGGTATACCAGGATTCTTCGCCCGAAGTGAATTTGATTTTATCTTCCGTGGTCAGTCCTTTTAAATTATCGTCTGTTCTTTTCATATTTCGGATTGAATTTTTATAAAAGCGTTTCGAGCATGACGTTATATATCGAATGCCCGTAATTGTTCGGGTGATTTATGCCGTTACGAAGAAGATCGTCGTCCGATTTCCTCTTTAACGCATAATTCCAAAGAGCGTTCACGTCCGCAAAAGACGAGCCGTAACGTATAGATATTTCCTTTAGTTTTTCAACGTATTCGCCCGTTCTTCCGCTGCGATGTATCCAATTTTTATGGCACTCGCACGGGGAAACGAACAGCAGTTTATCCCCTCTTTTCACCAGCGTTTCCGCAAAATATTCAACGTTTTCTTCGTATATATCCGGAGTTACAGGCAAAACATCTCCGAATCTGTTCTGGTCGTTCATTCCGAACGCGACAATCGTCAAATCGCTTTCGAAAGGCATAACGTCCTTTTCGAAACGCGCTCTCGCGAGGTTTGTATCGTCGCCGCCGACCGAGGCGTTACGCATAACGACTTTTATTCCGTAAGAGTTTTCGACGCTCTTTTTAAAAAAAGAAAAGTATGTTTCGCCGTAAGGAAAAGCCTCACACCCGGTGGAAATACTGTCCCCGAACACGGTGAGTTTGAGTTCTTCCTTTTTGAAATTTTTAAGATATTCGCTTAACGCGTGAAGATTTCCGTTTTTCAGCGAGATATAACGAGCGACGTCGATAAGCGGTTTTTCATCCTCCGTAATATAAGAAAAATATACGACGTACGGATCGTTGCCGTAGCTTTTTACTACGTCCTGATCGAAAGGATTTACTCCGTAAAAAACGCTTCCTCTAAAATCCGGAATAGCCGAATTTTCGGTTAAACAAACTTCGCCGTTTTCGTAGTCGACCGTAAAATCCTTGTTTTCGGTATAATAAACGAATTCGAGCGTTTCGGTATTCAGCCTGAACGCCTTTAAAGAACCTTCTTTGATTTTTGCATACTGGAGCCTTGACGGTCTTTTCGCCGTCAACACACAGCTGTCTGTAGTTACGAACATATTTTCTCCTTTAAGTAAACCGGAGCTATTCCCCGAATTTTACGCCGAACGGAACGAGCATGTAATCGTCCGTCCACATATCTTTGCCCTGAGGATCGCACCACCCGGGAGCGGACGAAAACGTGGTAAACCCTACGTTCATACCCTCGCCGTAGATGTTGTGGTCTGGACCGAAATAGTTCCTCAGAGTGTTATACAAAACGATTTTAAACTTAGTTTTACCCTCTCCGCAAGCGGAAATTTTTATAGGTTTGTCACCGAAAACAACTTGACCGCACGCTTCCGCGCAACCGTTTTCAATCATCGGAAGCACGGCGTTTTTGCCGCTGTGCAGCTCTATTTCCTTTTCGAGAGCAAACGCGCCCGCATAGAACGGGAACCCGTCTGCCGTAAGGTCGTCCGAACGACCGCGCTTCTTTTGCGGCGCGATGTACGCGCCAGAGCAAACGGATACGTTGCCTTTTTTATTCGATTTATCGAAATACACCCCGAAATCGCCCGATACGCAAACGTTTTCGAGTTCGAGCATATCTCCTATCATATTGAAGTCGCTTTCGACTCCCGTTTCGCCTTTCCATATTTTGCAAACGTTTTCTTTTTGGCGATAATCGACCGTAAGAATAACGACATTCAAGCCTTCAATAGGTTTTTTTTGTTCGGATACGTCGTTTTTAAACGAGAGCTTTTCTCCGTTCAGATACACTTCGAATTTGTGTGAATCTTCGACCGCCAACGAAATCGCCCCGTCGTATCCTCTGTTTTCGAACGAGAAAGTCATTTTCAGCCTGCCGGCATATTCCTCGTCAATCAGCTTTTCAAACAACTTTATCACGGGCAGTCTGCCGTTTTCGCCGTTTTCGAGTAAGTAATCGGCAAAATCCAGCACCAACCGATTTTTTTCTAATGGCTTGAAAGAAAAATCGTTTTCGTCTATTTTTTCGACGTTATAAACTTCTTTTATATCGCTTTTCTGCTCTTTTCCGCAGATAAAAACCACGGTTTGTTTTGCGCCTATTACGCCTTTTTCGTAACGCAATACGCGTCCGCCGTCCAAATCGTATTCGTTTACAGGCAACTTCCCGTCGAGAGTAATCGCATTCGAAACGCTCGTTTCGCCGGTATTTTTCGCCATAAGAACGGTCAGCTCGCCGTACTTCCTCGCGGTGACGAAAAGAGTTTCGTCCGCCTTTACGCGCGACGGAACGACCGAGGCTTCGGTATAAACGGAAAATGCCGCGGGTTTATTCTCTTTTTCGTTAAAAATAGCGGAAGAATACTCGTCAAGTACAAGCGCCGACTTATATGTACATCTGCCGATTTTAAGCCCTTCGCTCGTAAACACGCCGTTTTCGACCTCTTTTAACGAGGCTATGTGATAAAAACACGCCTTTTTAGTAAGCGTTTCGACGGCGTTTTCGTACAGCTCGTCCAAAGCCGCGGTTGCCCGAGCTTCCGAGCCGTAAACATACTCTTCCCTTGCCGATTGCAAAGGCTGAACGATAAGAACGTCGACGGTTTCTTCGAGCGAAGATACGGCGCAAAGTCTTGCAAGTCTGTCGTTAAACCCGCGAAATTTTTCAAAATACGGTTGCATTGTGATTATTCCCGAAGGATAATCGCGCTTTCTTCTGCCTCTCACGCTGTACGGAATTATTCCGCAAATATTCGTAACGCCGAGGGCTATCTCCCACTCGTAAAGATTTCTTATTTCCGAAACGGATATGCCGTAACCCATAGTCGCGCCCGTTTCCGACACGCAACGATATTTTCCGTAGCGTTGAAAAACCGATGATACCTGCTTCGGCGCGACGGCGTTGCCCGTTTCAGAGCCGAGCCAATCCATTCCCGGGCATTGCATTTCTTTGTATACGTCGAAAACGTCCGCGCAGGAACGAACTTCGTAAGAGAGTTTTTTCTCCTCGAGAATATGCCCGGTGAGCATATATCCGTTTTCGTCGCACCACTCAGACAGCGGACGAATGTAGTTTTCGATAAACAGCGACGAGCATAATTCAAAGTAAAAAGCTCTGAATTCTTTTTCTTTGCTGCCGCTTAACCTCTCGCAAAACAACACCGGCAACAAAACTAACGCATCCTTTTCGTAACGAGCGAACAACGCTCTCTCTATTTCGTCGTTCCACGCGGGCGCGGTTAAGCCGAATTGCGGCTCGTCCGTAAAAAACCCTTTAATTCTGCCTCCGAATCTACGGGCATATTCGCGGTGAGTTACCCTTATAAACTCTTCGGTAGCCACCCTGTCGAGCACGTCGGTATAACCGTCCACCGTAACTTCTTCGAGAGAATACTTCGCCCGTTCTTTTGAAAGGGTTATATCGCCTTTTTCGTCGTAATAAGCGACCGCTCGACCGATTTTTTTAAGCGGCTCGACGTTTTTCACAAGCCTTTTCTGCTTTGAACCGGGCAGTTTCTTTAATACCTCGCCGCCGGCAATTCCGCTCGGCCAGCCGAATTCGTCGTAAACCCAAAATTCGAGTTTGTATTTTTCGCATAATCCGACGGCTTTTTCGGCAAGCGAAAACCACTCCTCAGACAAATAAGAGCCAATAAAACCGCTCCTTGCATGGAAGTATATTCCGCCGTAACCGCAATCCGATAAACTTTTTAATTCTTTTTCGAGTACGTTCTCGTCGATAAAATCGTTGACCGTAAAAAAACATACCGGCCTGCTATTTTCTTTTTCTCGATCTATATATTGTCCGAAATTCATTTATGAGTTCCCTGATGATATTGTTTGATATGCGAAACTGACTTTTCGGAGAAATCGCCGCTTATAAGCTTTCGAAACTTGAATATTTTGTCAAATCGCCCTTGCCGCCGAACAGTTTCCGAATCGCATAGGCGTTTTTTCTCGGATAAAATCCTCTGTTAACCGTTTCGTCCGGCTCCAAAAACATTCCGAAGTATACTTCTCCGAAACCGTTCCAGTCCGCGCCCCTTATGGAGCAGAACAAGCGGAAATATCCGAGAGTATGGAGATAATCCATCTCCTTCATCTTCTCGAGGTAAGCCCTCGAATAATTGCAAACCCACTCTTCCGAAGCGGGGTTTAAATCGTAATACGTTCCCGAAACGTTATATCTCGTTATACTCGAATCCGCCGCCGAAGACGGGATAAGATTACCCTCTCCGAGCGTGTACCCGAACTCGGTAAACCACACTTTAAGCCCTCTGTCTCCGTGAGAAACGGCTACGTTGTATACGTCGTCGTTGCGTTTCTTCCAAAGGTCGAGATTGAGATTTGTTCCGTCTCCGAGAACCACAACCGCGTTGTCGCCGTCGTAAGGGTGCCAACAAAGTCCGTCGAAATAATCGCGATAAGAAGTTGACTTTTCTCCTATCGAGGGATAGTTTCCGCTGTCGATTGCGTCGTAAATAAGCTCGTAAAAGCTCTGAACGGACTGTATTCCGCCGACAGGAGCAAAACCCGCCGGAATTGCAATCGCCTCGGGATTACCCTCTTTTATTCCTTTGGAGGCGAAATACATATAATCAACGTAAATATCGGCAAGTTCTCTTTGACTAAGCTCTCTGCCGGGCGTCGTCATAAACGTGTTTGAGTTATACTCGTTACCCATTTCCCAAACGGTTATTTCGGGAAAAGCCTTCGCGACGGCTTTGAAAATTATATATACTTTGTTTAAAAATTCCGCATACTCGGAATTCTCGGACAGCGACCTTTCGGGTACGTAGGGCTTATCCGAATTGTATTTTGCGGTGGAAGTCACTTTCGGCAAAAAACAACCGCAGCCTATAATTTCCTTTACGCTCGTGCTTGCAAGGCTTTCTATATACGAGCCGTACAGCTGTTTGCCGAACTCGGATACTTCCGAAAGTTTTTCGTCCGACAATACCACGCCGTTATTGAATCCGTCGTAAAGGGTGCCTAAACTCATCCACATACGGAAGCTTTCAGCGCCGATAGCTCCGACAAGCTCGGAAGCGACCTCGTAATTAAATCCCTTTACCGTGGAAGTTGCGTAAGGCTCGCTTATGCCGCATAAAAAATCGAAATCGTTGTTTTTTTCGTTCTCGCCACCGGAAGAGGACGACGAAGACGACATATCGCTTTCTTTAGAGGAATTATCTCCTCCGCAAGAAGAAAAAAAGACAAGAGATATCGCCGTTATAAGCGAAAGAAACAGACAAATAATTTTCTTACTCATACTTGTTCAAATCACCTTTGCCACCGTATATTTTTTGTATGGTCAACGCTTTTAATCTCGGAGTAAAGCCTTTACCGTTGTAAGGTTCGGCAAACGCGCCGAAATACACCTCGCCTATTCCTCCCCACACCTCGGCATATGCGCATTGATACAATCTGAATTCCATACACGTTTCGAGATAGGGCATACTGTTTTTCATATAATCGAAAGCGAGTTCGAGATATTCGCACTGTACTTCCTGTTTTTCGTCGTTTCCGCCGTCGGTAAAGCCGAATTCCGAAAAAATTACCGGTTTGCCCTCGTCTCCGTTGTCGATTGCGACTTGATATATTTTATTATTCTCTTCGAGCCAGGTTTCGTCCGCCTTATTTGAATACGGGTGCCAGCAGAGATAATCGAAATAATCGTTCGGGTTCGAGCTTTTCACTTCACCCTCGGGCGCGTTCCCGCTCTTTATATAGTCGTAAACGTCCGCGAGAAAATACTCTACGGCAGCCATAGAACCGTTAATCGGCGCAAGCCCCGGCATAACGCACTTTGCGTTCGGGTTGCCCTTTTTTATACCTTTGGAAGCGTAATACATATAGTCGGTGACTACTTTTACTTTTTCGTCGTCCGTAAAACCGCCGCTGCCCTCGCTCAGGCTGCCCGAAACCGATTTGTACCCGTTGGGGTGGAAGAACGTGTTGGAGTTGTATTCGTTGCCGACTTCCCATTTCGTTATTTCGGGGAAGAGCTTCGCTATGGCTTCCCACATTTCCTCAACGGCGAGCATATAACTCAGATAGCCTTCTTCCGACGGTCTCGGAGCGGTGTGCCCCGCCGTGGTTATTCTGAAATCGGAATACTTCGGAATGACACAAGCCTGCCCCAAAAGATTTGTTACGCCGGCGTTTTTCAAGCTCGAAGCGGCTTTTTTAAGATATTTATACTCTTCCTCGTCGTAATTGTCCGGCTCGTTAATGAATTCGTCCGGAATGCGGAACCTCATAGACGACGCGCCGAGCGCGGATACGAGATACACGGTTTTTTCAAGAGAAAAGCCCGTTACCTGCGACGTCTCGGCAGTTTGAAGTTCTATGCTGTAACCTTCGGTAAGCGGCTCGTCTATGCCGTATAAAAGCGATTTGTTAACGTTCTTGTAAACGTCTTTATCGGAATCGTTCGTTCCGCAGCCGCCCGCGCAGCCGAAGCATAAAGACATTCCGAGCGCAACGGCGCAAGATACGAAAGCCTTTGACCTTTTATTCATATTTTCACCTCTTATCCCTTTATTCCGCCCGCGACGGTGTTTGCCATAATTGTTTTCTGAAATATCGAAAATACGACTATAATGGGGATCGTAGCCATCATCATAAGAGCAAAAAGCCCCGGATAATCGTATGCGTTTTCTCCGTTAGTTATATTGAACGACATAAGATAGATACCTACGGCGAGCGTGGGCTCCTCTCTCATATACATATACGGGCTGTAATAATCGTTCCAAAGCCCGATAAACGCGATAAGACCTACCGAAAACAACACGGGTTTTATAAGCGGAAGCATTATGTTAAAGAAAACTTTCATATGCCCCGCGCCGTCTATCATGGCAGACTCCGCATATGACCAGGCAAGATTTGCGAACGCGCTGTAAATCATAAAGAAATTAAAACCGAACCCGCTCGCGGCAAGAATAATCAAGCCGTAGCGATGCCCCGCAAGCCCGAGGTCGTTCATAAGTTTATACGTCGTCGCAATGCTCCCCGTCGTAGGAATTTTCATTATGAATATGGACACGATATATATAACGTTTTTCAAAGCGAAATCGTATTTATTCACTACGTACGCAGCCATTGCACTGACTATCATGGTAGCTAAATTCAAAAGTTATTGCGACAGCCTTACTTCGTTTACGAATAAGCAAATGAACGCGTATATAGAAATTTTAAATCTGTGTATAAAAAAACGTTCTGACGGAGAAAATGTTAAACCCCAACAGAACGCTGTTTTAAAATAAAATCGTGATATATTTTCAGGAGCATTGCTCGGAAAAAATAAGCATGAAAAACCTGTGCCGAATGTTCGGCATATCGGAAAAACCGCTTTGTCAGACAGTAAAAATCTTACGGGCTAAACCGTAAACGGATTTATCAACGATTTGAGAATAGAAAAATCAAAAAATCTTCTGATTAAAACAGACCAGCCAATATCCGAAATATCGGCGTCCGTAGGATACGACGACTACGACTATTTTATAAGAATATTAAGCGGGTTTCTTACACCCCTCTCGTTCACAGAAAAAAGTTTAACTGGTTCCCGCTCGGCGATAGTCCGACGGTTGCGCAAGCACTCAGTCTTTTATCGCTATTCCCGAAAGTTTCATAAAAGAACAAGCGTCGTCAATCCACAATCTGACGTTCTCGCTTGTCTTATACGGCTTGTCCGTACGATATACCGAATCGTCAGCGACCGAAAGACCGTGCTGGCCGTGCGGATAAATCACGACCGAACACCTTACCCCCTTTTCACAGTACGCTTCCGCCATTTTCAACGCGTTAAGCGGGTTCACGGCTTCGTCGTCGAAAGTCGCCCATATAAACGCGGGCGACGAATTCTCGGTTACCCGAAGTTCGGTTGAAAATTTCTCAGGATTTACGCAGTCGTTACCGCAAAGCCGCGACAGAGTAAGACTCTTCGTCGGCAGACTGTGCGAAATTACGGGATACGCCAGAATAACCGCGTCGGGTCGTATACCGTCTGCGCGTCTCTCTCCGAAAAAATCCCGGAAAATTTCGTCGTCGAAAGCGGTCGCGAGAAAAGATACGAGATGACCGCCTGCCGAAAAACCCGCCGCGCACACTTTGCCCGTATCCGCGCCGTACCGGGAACCTTCCGCTCTTATATATTTCATAGCCATACCGCCTTCTACGAGCGGAGAATACGGGTAAGCGAAAGGATACACGTCGTAACTTAAAACGAAAACGACGAATCCCCTCGCGAGAAACTGCAAAGCGACGGGTTCGCCCTCGCGGAAAGATACGTTGCGATAACCGCCGCCGGGCGCGATAAGTATTGCGGGACGCACTCGGTCTGCGTTAATCTCGTAGGAATTGTCGGGCGAATAGACGATAAGCCTACCGCCTTTGCCCATGTTCTTTTTGCCGAAATATTCGTATAAATCAACAGTCTGATAAATCATAACGATAAAACAAATATAAAACTCGCGCGCAGCCCGTCGGAAATGCCGCGGACTGCGCGCCGTAAAAGTTATCCGCAATAAGGAATTACGAACACACCTTCGCCGACACCGAGATTGATATCGAGCGTGTTATTCTTTACGTCGAGCACGGTTTTTACTCCACCAATATAGCAAAGAGCCTTATTAAACTTATAATCGGGATTAAATCTAAGCGAAACGTTATCGGTAATTGCTTCTGACGTTTCGTTGTAATTGACGAGCGTAAAACCTGCGTTTTCTTCAGCATCGACAAAATACCCGAAAAGGGTATCCGCGGACGAATAAACCTCCGCAAGACAATCTATCTCCGCGACGGACATTCTTGCCGTCAGTCCCGCAAAAGAAGAATTCTGCGTTCTGTGTTTATCCGTTGTGGTTTTGCCTGCGTCGTTGGTGAACACACCTTTCCGTTCGAACTGTTTGATTACGTGGTCGAACGCGAGAATTTCTTTATTCGCTTTCTGCACCGAATAATAAATATCCGTGCGTTCTCCGTTTCTGTCAATCATAGCAACCTGCCTGTCGAGGAACTCTCTGCCTTCTACGGGAGAACCGTAACAGAAACAGGATATCATATCGTAACCGAAAGTCAGGAGCGTGTATTCCTGCATTCTGACGTCTTCGTAAGTCGGAACTCTGTCTCTCGATCCCGCTTGCGCACCGGATTTTTCCTCGCCGCCGTAAGGCATAGTCTGAATAAAGAAGTTGGTTTTAACGTTCTCGTACTTTTCGGCAAGCAAAGCGACCGCTTCCACGTCGGAAAGCCAACCCGTATCCAGGCATTTCTCGCCCTTTGTGTCGTAAGTGAGCGGATATCTGTCTGCGGAAAGCCATTTTTCCCCCGCGGTAATTTTCGATAAAACCTTTTCGTAAAAGTATTCGAGATACGCCGAATAGTTGCCGTCGAATTCGGTTTTCAACCCCGACCATAAAGACGGATAAAGATTTACGAATAAATCTTTCGTCCCCGCATTACGGTTATAACCGTCGACGCGCGCCGCGATTTCGTCTATCTGCGATTTATTAGGCTCGTCTATACAGAGTCCCTGAACGGCGTCGTATGCGGTAATGTTAGAGACGTAAGCGAGTTTGCTCGCGTCCTTTCCTCCGACGTGCAGCAACAGCGATAAACCGTTTTCCTTGCATTTCTGCATAATTGCTTTATTCTCGTCTGACAGTTCGGAAGAAATATCTATCGAAAGAGTGCCGCTGCCCGCGGAAGCTGCCTGCAAAACGGTTATGCCGCTTTCTTTAATATATTGAATTTGTGTGTCGTTTAAGTCTTTTGGGACAACCCATCCTGCAATTTTCATTGATAATTCCTCGTTTTTAGCGTCGTAATCGGGTAAAGTCGTTTTTCCCCCGCCGCCCGTTTCGTCAGGGTTTTTAGCGTTGCACGCTCCAAAAGAAAAGAGCATTGCAACGCTGAGCATGGTTGCGATAATTCTTTTTTTAATCATAATATATTATTCTCCGTAAATTAACCTTTAACGCCGCCGACCGACATATTGTTCATAATAAACCTGTTGAACACCGCGAAGATAATCAACGATACTGTGGCGAGCAACGTCATTCCCGCGAACGCGATAGGCAAAGTCAGAGCGTTCTTCATTCGCGAATACAACTGACTGACTCCGAGCGCGATAGTAGGATTGTCGGGAAGATAAATATACGCTGTCATATAATCATTCCAGCGATTGATGAAACTGGTTATTGCAATCGCAGTCAGTATAGGTACCGCCTGCGGATACATTATTTTAAGAAACACCTGCAAATCGGACGCGCCGTCTAAAAACGCGCTTTCGGCGTATTCCCACGGTATCGCGGCGAAGAAGTTGTAAAACAGCAAGAACCCGAAACCGAACCCGCCCGCGGACATAAGATATATACCCCAGTAAGTGTTTATAAGCCCCAACTTCGTCATAAAATTATACGTCGTAGCGGTTGAACCGAGAGTGGGAACGACCATAACGATGACCGCGATATTGAGTATGATTTTTTTGAGTTTAAAGTTGTATTTTGCGATAATGTACGCCGTGAACGCGGGAATCGAGACCGAAAGCAACACCTGTCCGAAAACGAGCAGCACGGTGTTTACT
>JALEKY010000005.1 GCA_022768945.1 Christensenellaceae bacterium
ATATAGCGATATATTCCGGCAGTTCGATTACTTCCGTACTTACGGGAGATTTGTCGGGAAACTCAGAGCTTGCCTCGTTTTCATCTGCAGAAAAGAGTGGTTTTTCTAAAATATTTCCGTTTAACGGCGACGATATGTGTATCGCGTCTTTCTCCCCGGTAGAGGGAAGCTACGCGGACGGTATCGCCCTTATTTACTATTTGCGCGTTTTCGCGCTCGAAAAAAACCAAACCGCTTCGGCAACGAAAGATTATCTTACGTATGCGGAGTTTTCCGTCGTCGGAAAGCAGGACGGTTTTTTCGTGGACTACAGAGTGAATTCAGAAACGTTCGACAGCGATTCGTTCTCTATCGACAGAGGCGAGCGAATAAGCGGTATGTTCGATAAATTGCTAAAAGACGGTAAGTTGCTCGAACAGGCAAACGAAGCTTTAAACGTCGTGGGTATTTCTTCTGTCGTATTTCGTTTCGAAACGGAGGAGTATATCCTTTCGATTTCTTCGCTCGGCGCGGAAAGAGCGTATTTAACGTATGAAAACGTTTACAAAGTAAGCAAAATTTACGGCGAGGGATATAAGGTAACTCAGAATATATGGGGTTCCCTTTTAGGTCTCGGCATCATAATGGTTATAATGATTACCGCCATAGTCGTAAATAAAGTTGCCGAGAGAAGAAAGATTTACAAAATCGAGATGATAGATTCCACGCTGAACTGCGCTACCCCCAAAAAGTTTAAAGGAGCGGCGACGGAGATACTCAAGTCTCACCCTCGCAGCAAGTTTGCGTTCGTTTCGATGCAAATCAACAATTTCAGTTATATAACCGGGAGCTTCGGAGAAGCAGTTGCTTACAAATTGCTGGAATTTTCCACCGAAAAAATATGGCGGCTTATGCTGCTTGAAGAAACTTTTGCATATGCGGGCGACGGCGAGTATATTATGCTTTTAAACTATCGCGACAGAACTTCGTTTACAGACAGGCTGAGCGGTTTGTTTTTGAGGCTCGGCGCGTTCGACGGCTTTGAAATTACTCTTACAAAATGAGCGTTTCTTTTGCGGTTTATGAGATAAACAGAGACGAGAATCTTTCGATGAAAGAAATGTTTGATCGCCTTAAAATCGTAAAATAGAACAACACGGTTAAAGACGGATCGGTCAGCATCGGTTTTTACGAGGATATTCTCGGGGAAAACTATTTAAAGAAAGCGGAAATAGAAGGTTTGATGGAAAGCGCGCTCGCCAACAGCGAATTTCACCTGTTCTATCAGCCTAAATATAATTTAAAAAGCAAAACGCTCGACGGAAGCGAGGTTCTCATCCGTTGGTACGACAATAAGATTGAAAAATACCGCGTTCCGAACGAGTTTCTGCCGGTATTCGAAGAAAACGGTTTTATAGTCAAGCTCGACCATTTCGTTTTCTATAAGGCGTGCGAAAATATTGCGGAAAGAATAAAAAACAAAAAGGTGTGTTATCCCGTTTCGGTCAACATATCTCGCGTTACCGCAATTCAACCGAATTTTACCGATTATTATATAAAGATAAAAAAGAAATTCAATATAAAAGATAACTTCCTGACTCTCGAATTTACCGAAAGTTTCGCTTACGAAAATTACGACTATCTATCCGATACGGTAAAAATTCTGCACGATAACGGATTTTTATGCTCGGTAGACGACTTCGGAACGGGTTACGCTTCCTACAATATTCTTAAAACCATTCCGATGGACGAGATAAAACTCGATAAATTCTTCCTGCAAAAGGGTATTTCGACCGAACGCGATCAGACGCTTCTCAGCAGCGTTATAGAAATGGTTAAAAAGCTCGATATGAAAGTTACGCAGGAGGGCGTTGAAACAAAAGGAGATCTTGAAAGACTCGAAGCTCTCGAATGCGACGTAATCCAAGGCTATTTGTTCGCAAAGCCTATGAAGTACGTAGACTACTGCGAATTCATTGACGTTAACTTTTCAAAGTAGCGCGATTTTAATCGAAATAATAAATATAAAAGACTTTTGTCGGCGCATAGTCGGTGGTAATGGTGTTCTAACGCTATCACCACCGGCTAACAGCGAGGCGAAGTTCTTTTTTTTTAGAAACAGTAGAATGAATGGGATTAGTAAAAACAGAAAAGCCGCCTTTTCGGTAAGTAGCGACAGAGAATAAAAACGCTAAGGAAAAAATACGTTTCACGGGCAGCCTCTTTTCGGCATATATATGTGTAGGGAGAAACATACGACGAAGAATTCGTAATATGCTTTTACTCGCATATATTATAAAAGAATGCCAAGGAGGTAAATATATGTCGTTTTTTTCTAACTTTCAGTCGGATAAATGCCCGGGCAACATAACGGGTAATCCGCTTAACGGTTTAAACGAAAAAATCTGTATTCAGGTAAAAAGAGTTTTCGACGCGTGCATTATGCAGAATCAGCAGGACGACGTAGCGGTGACGTTATACGATTTTTACCCGCAAAATCCTACGTATCCGCTGACGTTTACGAGCGCAAGAAGTTCTTCGACAAAAGGTACGATTTCAAACCTTGCGATAGACAGACTTCAGGACAGACCTAACTGCGCGAGAGTACAATGCACGGTAACTATTCCTATCGAAGTGCTTTATACGGACGCAAACGGGGTTGAAGGCTTTGCTAAGTCTCAACTTACCGTTAACGAGGACGTAATATTGTTTATTCCTCAACCGTCGGTAATGCCGTACGCGGTAGAGTCCGTGGTATCGTTTGTCGCTCCGGAGGGAACTTACGTAAACGAAACAACCATGACCGTTTCGGGTTGTCTTACGGTAATACTTAAAGTCGTTATGGAAGTCGAGCTACTCGTTCCGTCGTACGGCTACTGCGCAATTCCGCCCTGTCAGGAATATACTCACGAAATATGCACCGGGTTCTTCGAACTTCCGCTGTATCCGCAGGGTTCGTGCAATCCGCCTCGTTCGAGGTAAACATGCAAAGTCGGGAATATCCGTATAAATGCATAAGTACATAAAATATCGGGGAAGAAATATTTTTCTTCCCCTTTTAATATTCAAAAAAGCTTTTTATCGTTTGACTTAAACTATTAAGATATAGTAAAATTAGTGTATAAAAAATCGGAAGAATATATAAAAATGATTCTATTGTCAAAATGCGAACCGACGGAAAACGATAAAAAGAAACTGTCGGACTATATATCGAAATACGGCGTTTCGGCTGAGTATTTTTACTCCGCCGGGCAGGCGATTATCAAGCTTTCGGGCGCTACCTTCGCTCTCGACGAAAACGTTCTGAAGTCTTTTCCGTTTGTGGAAAGAGTATTTGAAACGAGCGAGCCCTTTCACTTCGTTTCGAGAACTTATAAAAAAGAAGACACCGTTATAGAAATTAAAGGAGAAAAAGGGGAACGCAAGGCTGAAATTGGTGGAGGTAATTTTACTTTTATAGCCGGACCTTGCGCCGTTGAAAGCTATGAGCAAATTACGTCGCTCGCCAAAAAACTCAAATCTTTCGGCGTGACCGTTCTGCGAGGAGGCGCGTTTAAACCGAGAACTTCGCCTTATACTTTTCATGGCTTAAACGAAGAGGGAATCGAACTAATGAAAGAGGCTAAGAGACTTACGGGTTTGCCCGTGATTTCAGAGATCCCGGGGGAGAGCGCGTTAAAGTATTTCGATGACGTGGATATTCTTCAAATCGGTGCGAGAAATATGCAAAACTACGCTTTATTGCGCGAAATAGGCGGTATTTCTAAGCCTGTAATGCTAAAAAGGGGAATGTCTGCCACGATAAGAGAGTGGTTGCTTTCCGCAGAATATATAATGAAATACGGCAATGAAAACGTAATTTTATGCGAGAGGGGAATAAGAACTTTCGATACGGAAACGCGCGGTACGATTGACTTTTCCGCCGTAGCTATAGTAAAAGAAAAAAGTCATTTGCCGGTTATCGTCGATCCGTCCAATTCCACGGGGAACAGAAAACTGGTGTCTCCGTCAGTTCTCGCCTCGGCGTGTTTCGGTGCGGACGGGGTAATAGTCGAAGTCAGCGACGCGCCCGAGGAAACTCTGTGCGACGGAATGCAGGCAATCTCGTCACGGGAAATGAGAGATATTATTAACGAAACAAACAAAATATTACCGCTTTTAAAGAAATGAAAAATCTGACGTTGAAAACGCCGCGCGGCAATTATACCGTTTACGTCGGCAACGTCCTGTTTTTAAGCGACGTTATAAAAAAAGAACTGTTTTCGAATAGAAAGGTCTTTGTCGTTTTTGACGAAAATGTCCCGACGGAGTTCGTTTACAATATAAAAAACGCATTAAAACGCGCAAATTCTGACGTGTTTTTACATAATTTTTCTTCGGGTGAAGAAAATAAAAATTTGGAAAGCGTTTTGAAAATTGCTTCGAAAGCGTTCGAGGTCGGCATTACGAGAAAAGACGTGTTTTTCGCTGTCGGGGGAGGAGTCGTTTCGGACGTCGTCGGTTTTTTATCGTCCGTTTATATGAGGGGCGTCGGTTTTTATTGCGTGCCGACAACGTTGCTTTCCGCGGTAGACGCTTGCGTCGGCGGCAAAAACGGAGTGGATTTACCCGAGGGTAAAAATTTAATCGGAACGTTTTATAATCCCGAAGCGGTGTTTTGCGATACCGCGGCGTTCGCTTCTCTTAACGAACGCGACATAAAAAACGCGCTCGGAGAATGTGTCAAATATGCATTGATTGACGGAGGAAAACTCTGGAAATATTTTATCGACATTTCATTAAATCCCCCCGAAAACAACGATTATCGGCATATAATTTCGGATAACCAATTAACAGAAAAACTTATTTTCGCCTGCCTTTCGGTAAAAAAACGCTTTGTCGAAAAAGATCAATTCGATAAAGGCGAACGAGCGGTTCTTAATTTAGGTCATACTGTCGGGCATGCAATCGAAGCAATGTCCGATTACAAACTTTCGCACGGTGAGTGTGTGGCGAAGGGAATCGTTCAGGAGTTGCGCGCTTCCGTAAATATGGGCTTTACCGATAAGTCTGTTTTGACGGACGTGATTTCGATATTCGAAACGCTCGGTATTTCGACCGATAATCCTTTCCTTGCGGAAGATGAAATAGAATATATTTACGTTGATAAAAAGAGAGCGGGCGACAGCATCAACATTCCTGTGATTATATCGCCCGGCGAGTACGAAATAAAAAACATCGGGATTTCCGAATATAAGGAGTTTTTGTGTCGCTTATAATTTCTCCTTCAAAAGGAATAAAAGGAATCGTTTCCGCGCCTCCGTCAAAATCGTTTTTGCAACGCGCGATAATTTGTTCTGCATTTTCCTATAATCCCGTCGTAATAAAGAATTTTTACAATAGTGAGGACGTGCGCGCGTCCATTGATTTCGTGCGCTCAATAGGGGCGAAAATAGAGGAACGTGACCGTGAAATTGTCGTATATCCAATAAACATAAGTGCGCTGAATCGCGAAAAAATCTACCGTTTTGTTATTTCCGAAAGCGGTTTTGTTCTAAGATGCGCTCTTGCTATATGCTCTTTTCTCGGCATAAATTCGGAGATTGTTTCAAGCGAAAATCTGAAACGAAGACCTAACGACGGACTTATACAAGCTTTGGCTCAATGCGGTTCGGAAATTACAGAAACGACTTTCGGCTATAAAATTTTTTCTAAGGTAAAATCTTATTGCATAACTGTCGATGCGTCGAAAAGCTCGCAGTGTTTGTCCGCTTTGATGATAGCAAGTTATGCTGCAAGACAAACTAAGGATATAAAATTGCTCGGAAACCTCCCGTCGAAAGGATACGTGGAGATTACTAAAAACGTTTTGCGCGATTTCGGCGCAACAATCGAGGAAATTCCGGGAGGCTATAGAGTGTCGGCGGAAAATATTTCGGTTTCGCCCACGGACTATTATCCGGAGGGGGACTGGTCGAACGGCGCCGCACTGCTTGCGTTCGGACTTCTTTACGGACAGGTTTCGGTTAAGGGGCTTAATCTTTTAAGCGTTCAGCCGGACAGAAAATTCGTCGATGTTCTGAAACGTGCCGGCGGAAAAATTTACAATCGTTTGCCTTGCGATAACACCGGTTTATGTGCGAAAAAGGCGACTTTTACATGCAGCGAAGATAATGCGCTCGATAATCGGTTCGCTTTTACTGCCTATAAAAGCTCCATTTCGTTTATTGACGCGAATATTGACGAATGCATAGATCTTTTCCCGACTCTTGCCGTAATTTGTTCTTTTGCAAAAAACGTTAGCATAATAAGAGGCGTTGGGAGATTAAAATATAAAGAAAGCGACAGATTGTCCGTTATGTGCGATTTGTTGCGAAGAGCGGGCGGCAAAATCGATTTAAACGGCGACGAGATCAAGATTTATCCTTTCGAGGTAAATCCTCTCTCTTTCGATTGTTCCCTCGACCATCGAATTGCAATGGCGGCTATACTTCTTTCAACGAAATCGGGCGGAAGAATTACGGGCGAAAATTCGCTTAATAAATCTTTTCCGGATTTCATCGACATATATAAATTACTCGGAGGTGATCTCAGTGCTACTTGACGACAGAATTAAGCTCAGAATATTCGGTTCTTCTCACAGTGAGGAAATCGGCGTGGTTGTTGAAGGCGTCGGCTTCGGAGAAACAATCGATCTCGACAAACTTCAGGCTTTTGTGGACAGAAGAAAATCTAAATTCGGTTTTACTACGCCGAGAAAGGAAAGCGATAAGATTATTATCGAAAGCGGTATTGAAAACGGTATTACAACCGGAGGTGAAATCGTAGCCAAAGTTTTAAACGAAAACTTCAGACGCGCCGACTACGATAAATTTAAGGTTACGCCTCGTCCTTCTCATGCGGACTATGCGGCGATTACAAAATACGGAAAAGGGCATGACCTTTCGGGCGGGGGCAGATTCTCGGGAAGAATAACAGTGCCTCTTTGCATTGCGGGAGGGATTGCTCTCCAGCTTCTCGAGCAAAAAGGAATAAAAATCGGGGCGTACATTCAGCGTATCGGTTCGGTCGAGGGAAAAAGCTACAGATTTACATTGCCTTGCGAAGACGAAGTTATGTCGGCGGGGAAAAAGGACTTCCCCGTTCTTGACGACGGATACGTTTTGCCGATGATGAGAGAAATCGAAGGCGCTAAAAAGACGGGGGATTCGGTCGGAGGAGTCGTTGAATGCGTAGTTTTCGGTTTGCCCGTAGGAACGGGAGGAGAGTTGACTTCATCTCTCGAAAGCGCGATAAGCAAGAATATTTTCTCGATTCCCGCGGTCAAAGGCGTTGAATTCGGCACGGGATTTTTGCTTTCTTCTATGAGAGCGAGCGCGGCGAACGACGAATTTATTTATGACGAAACCGGCAAAGTGGTAACCACAACGAACAATAACGGCGGAATAAACGGCGGAATTTGCAACGGTATGCCGGTTACTTTCAGGGTTGCTTTTAAACCCGCGCCGTCTATTTCAATAGAGCAAAGGACGGTCGATCTGGAAGCGAAAACCAATACAACGGTCACTATTAAGGGTAATCACGATTGTTGTTTTGTGCCGAGAGCCGTTCCCGCAGTTGAAGCAATGACGGCAATCGCAATTCTTAATTTATTGTAATGATGGAAACAAAAGAAGAAATTCGTGAAAGAATCGACGCTATCGACGAAAAGATCGCTTCTCTTTTGTCGGAGCGTTTTTCTTTAACAGATAAAATCGGGAAAATTAAAGAAAAAAACCATCAAAAAATTTCGGACAGAACGAGAGAGGAACAAGTTATCGGGAAAGTAAAAGGCGTGTGTTCTCGTTATGGAGGCGTCATCGGGGTTCGGTCGGAAGTCGAGGCTGTTTACGAAAAAATTTTCGAGCTAAGTAAAAGCAGGCAGGAGATTTTCGGAAAAAAGTTCGCTCTTGTCGGAGGAAAGCTATCGCACAGTTATTCGCAACCCCTTCACGAGGCGTTCGGTTATAACTACGAGTTAATAGAAACGACGGAAGATAAGCTTGAAGGACTTTTACGCTCTGACAAATACGACGGGTTTAACGTAACTGTTCCGTTTAAAAGACTTGCCGCTTCGTATTGCGACGTTTTAGACGAAATCGCTTCTATGACAGGCACCGTCAACGTCGTAGTGAAGAGAAACGGCGTTCTGTACGGATACAACACAGACTATTTCGGCATGGAATACGCTTTGAAAAAAGCGGATATAGAGATAAAAGACAAAAACGTTCTGATAGCAGGTACGGGAGGAACGGCGCATACGGCGAAACTTTTGTGTGAGAATCTCGGAGCAAGGTCTGTCTGTTTCGTCGGCAGAAACTACGAAACGAACTATTATAATTGCTACGAAAAAAAGGAAACGCAGGTGTTGATTAACGCTACTCCCGTCGGTATGTATCCCGATACGGATAAAACCGTTTTAAGCGTGGAAAGATTTTCAAAGCTCGAAAGCGTTTTTGACGCGGTGTATAACCCGTATAAAACAAAGCTTATTTTAGGCGCGACAGAAAGCGGAAAGAAAGCCGCCTGCGGATTTGAAATGCTCGTTGCTCAAGCCGTTAAATCTGCGGAGATTTTTCTCGGAAGAAACTTTGACGTCGGTACGATAGAAGCCGCTTCGCGTGTGCTTAAACTCAAAAAACTGAATATCGTTTTTGCCGGAATGCCGGGCGCGGGCAAAACAACCTTAGGCAGAGAATTCGCAAAAAAATTCGGTTTGAAATTTTTGGATACGGACGAGGAGTTCGAAAAATCATACGGTATTTCGGCTGAGGATTACATAATTCGTTTCGGTGAGAAAGAGTTCAGAAGTGAAGAGAAAAAGCTTTTGCTGAGCATATTAAAAAGTCAAGATAACGCATGTATTGCGCTCGGAGGAGGCTCTCTTTCGGATAACGAAGTAATTGCAGAAGTATGTAAAAAATCATTCGTGGTTATAATCGAAAGGAGTATCGATAAGCTCGAGCGAGGCGGAAGACCGCTTTCTTCGTCACGCGAGGATCTTGTTCGTATTTATGAAAAAAGAATGCCGATATTCCGCGAGATAGGGGACTTATTCGTAAATAACGATGCAACTGTCGACGATGCCGTCAAAAAGCTGTCGGAGGGGATATAAATGAAATTACTTGTGATCAACGGACCTAATCTCAACATGCTCGGAAAGCGAGAAAAGTCTGTTTACGGTGAAAAAAGCTACAAAGAGCTGCTTGCATATATCAAAGGAACGTCGAAAGAGTTTAAAGTTAAAACGTGCGTTAAACAGTATAACGGAGAGGGCGAAATAGTTACGGCAATTCAGAAAGCTTTGGGTAAATACGACGGAGTTATTATCAACGCCGGAGCATATACGCATACGAGCATAGCTATTCCCGACGCACTCAGGTGCCTTTCCGTTCCCGTTGCGGAAGTCCATTTATCCGACATCAACAACCGTGAGGAATATCGAAAACATAGTTATATATCGGAAACGGCTTCTTTTTTCGTGTGCGGAAAAGGCTTCGAGGGTTATCGCGAAGCTATATTATTCTTTGTGCATAACGGAGAAAAACTATAAAAAAATGCGTTTCGTGAAATAATTCGTTATTGAATCGTTATCTAAATATCGCGCGCTTTTCATTAAACCGTAATAAAGCGCGTTTTTATTTTATATACAGTTAAAATAAAAGATATATAATGTGTTGCGATATGAAAAAGAAAGCGATAGACGTATACGAATACAATCTTCCGAAAAAGAAACAACCGGTTTTTGCCTGCTTTAAAGGAGTTGTCAGAGTATTTCTTAAAAAGGTAAAAGTAGTCGTTCTCGGTGGGCCGATTAAAGAACCGACGTTGTTTCTTGCGAATCACGCAAATAAAATGGGGCCGTTTGTATATGAAACTTTCATGCCGACGTACACGGTTAAGTGGGGCGCGCACGAAATGCTCGGAGGCTACAACGAGCGCCGCAAGTATTTAAGAGATATTCTCTACATAAAAAAGAACAAAACAAACAAGTTTTTCGCGTCGATTAAATCGGCTTTCGAAGCGATTTTCTCCGGAGCCGTTTATAAAGGAATGAAGTTTATCGGCACATACAAAGACGCCGGCGCGCTAAGAACGGTAAAAAAAACGTGTAAAGTCCTCGATAACGATATTTCCGTTATGGTTTTTCCTGAAGACTCCGATAACGGATACTTTGACGAAATAGGAAAATTCAGTCCGGGGTTCGTTCCCGTTGCAGAGCATATGCTTACGAAAAAAGGCAAGGATATTTGCGTTCGCCCCGTCTATTACCATAAAAAGAAATCGTTGATCGTAGTGGGTAAGGAATACTTCTTTTCTCAATTCAAACAGATGAAAATGACGAGAAACGAGATAGCCGAATTTTTCAAAGACAGAGTTAACGAGCTTTACTTTGCGATAGAAAGCGGCGAAATATGCTGAAAATCGTGCGCAGTTATGAGACAATAGCGTTTTATCGATAATTCTATTGCCAGATTAAACAGGATTTTTTATACTCCGTGGGCGACATATTCGAGTATTTTCTGAATACTTTACTGAAATACTGCGGATTGTCGAAAGCGAGATAATCGGATATTTCCTGAAAACTTTTACTGCCGCTTCTTATCAGCTTTTTGGCTTCGTTTATTTTTGCTTCCGCAATGTAGTATGACAGGGTTTTACCTGTCGCGCCTTTGAAAATTCTTGAAATATAAGCCGCGCTGTAGCCGAATTGCTTACAGATTTCTTCTATATAAATTCTTTTTGTAAGATTTTGAAGAATATATTCCGAAATGTTTTTGGCAAGTTGTTCTTCGGGTGTATCTCTTTCGGCGGGAAGAGTCATTCTGTTGTTTGCCGTAAGTTCGCGCAGAATATGCAAAAGGGCTTGTTCGAGATAAGTTTTTATCATTTGTTCCCCGCCGAGCCGGGGATTTTCTTTTAAGACAAGCTTCTTCATGTACGGGTTGTTTTTCGGCAAATCAAACGTTGCATAGGCCTCGTCGATGATATTCCCGAACAGCTTCTTAAGCGTATTGTCTGCGGGAATTATAAGATTTTCCAATGCTTTTTCCGATTTTGAATTGCAACCGAACGTTATTATAAATACGTTGGAAGGAACGTTTAACGACTTGATATTATGAAACTCGTTAGGTTTGTGAAAGACAATATCTCCGGGCTTCAATATCTTTTTTTCGCTGTCTGCCTGAATTTCGACGGAGCCTGAATCCAAGTACACAAGCTCCCAGAAATCATGGCGTTCTCCTTTAAAATAAAAGTCCGGCATATATTCGAAATAGTGTATGGTAACGATTTCGTTTACGGTTATAACGTTTTTGATTTTTGTGGAAGTGTAATATATTTTCTTCATGATTTTTTCTCGGAAAGTTCGACAGAAAACAGAACTTAAAGAAAAACGAAAAGTGCCGTAAAACAAAGTTTAACGGCACTTTTTTGCTGATTATTTGTAGATAATGTTCACAAGTCTGCCGGGGATAACTATTACTTTCGCGATAGTTTTGCCTTCGATTGCTTCGAGTATCTTCGGCTCTTTTTTAGCGGTTTCTATTATGGTAGCTTCGTCGCTGTCTTTCGAAACCATAATCTTCGCTTTCAGCTTGCTGTTCACCTGAACGGCGTATTCCGTTTCGTCCTTAACAAGCGCGCTTTCGTCCGCTTCGGGGTATTTGCTCAGGAACACGGATTTCTTGTTTCCCGTAATCGACCAAAGCTCTTCGGAGAAGTGGGGAGCGAACGGAGCAAGCAGAAGAATGAGCGTTTGCAGACATTCCTTCATGAATTTTACGTTCTTTTCCTCGTCCGGAATGTTATCGTACTTGTAAAGAGCGTTTACATATTCCATAAGTCTTGCCACGGCTGTGTTGAACGAGAAGTTCTCCATATCTCTGTTCACGTTGAGGACGGTGTAGTTTCTCTGATAGTTGAGTTCTTTTTCCGCCGTGCCCATAGCGTTGTTTTTGCCGCGTAAATTGTTTATTCTCAAGACGATTCTCTCAATTCTGTCGAGGAATTTCGAAATCGATTTAATACCGTCGTCGTTCCACGGTCCACCCTCGGTATAGCTGAAGCCGAACATAAGATACATTCTGAATACGTCCGAACCGTAAGTTTCGATGTATTCGTCGGGAGAAATAACGTTGCCTTTGGATTTGGACATTCTGTTTCCGTCAGGTCCTAAAATTACGCCCTGGTGTGTGAGCGATTTAAACGGCTCGTCGAATTTCAGATATCCCATATCTCTTAACGCTTTCGTTATAAAACGCGCGTATAAAAGGTGC
The DNA here is from genome assembly GCA_022768945.1 of Christensenellaceae bacterium. GTDB lineage: Bacteria > Bacillota > Clostridia > Christensenellales > Borkfalkiaceae > RGIG3732. Next base: position 12,276 of record JALEKY010000005.1, read on the forward strand.
ATGCACGCGTGCTCCGGACCGCCGACGTATTTATCTACGGGGAGCATTTTGTTTATTATTTCGGGATCAAACGGCGCCTCGGAATTTTTGCTGTCAGGATATCTTAAATAATACCAGCTGGAGCATACGAACGTGTCGAGAGTGTCGGGATCGCGCCTTGCGACGCCGCCGCACTTCGGACATACGGTATTCATAAACTCCTCGCATTTTGCTAAGGGCGATTTTCCGTCAGGTCTGAATTCTACGTTGTACGGAAGTTTCACCGGCAAATCTTTTTCTGGTACGGGCACCGCGCCGCAAACCGGGCAATGAATTACAGGGATAGGAGCGCCCCAATATCTCTGGCGTGAAACAAGCCAGTCGCGCAGTCTGTAATTGATTTTATGTTCGCCTTTTCCTTCGGTTGCAAGTTTGTTTATTATCGCTTTTCTCGCTTCTTTGCTCGAAAGCCCGTCAAACCCTATGCTGTTAACGATCGTGCCGTCTTCGCAGAAGGGGAGGGTTTCGTCGCTGTTGCCGGGGATAACAACTCTCGTTACGGGTAGATTGTATTTTTCTGCAAACTTGAAATCTCTTTCGTCGTGTGCGGGAACGCCCATTACCGCGCCTGTACCGTAAGAATAGAGAACGTAGTCTGCCGCGAAAATAGGAACCTTTTTGTTGTTTATCGGGTTTATCGCGTATGCGCCGATAAATACCCCGGTTTTTTCTCTCGTGCTCGAAAGTCTGTCTATTTCGTTGGTTTTGGAAGTTTGTTCTATATATTCGTCAACCGCCGCTTTTCTTTCGGGTGTGCAAAGCTTTGCTACCAGCGGGTGTTCGGGAGCTATCGCTACGAAAGATACTCCGAAAAGCGTATCGGCTCTCGTGGTGAACACTTTGAGTTTTTCTCCGCTTTCGGTAACGAAGTCGATTTCCCCGCCGTTGGATTTGCCTATCCAGTTGCGTTGCATGGCTTTTGTCTTTTCCGGCCAGTCGAGATCGTCGAGCCCTTTCAGAAGTTCCTCGGCATATTCGGTAATTTTAAAAAACCATTGAGTGAGGTTCTTTTTGACTATTTCCGTGCCGCAGCGTTCGCATTTACCGTCTATGACCTGCTCGTTTGCGAGAACGGTGTTACAACCGGAGCACCAGTTAACGGGCGCTTCCTTTCTGTAAGCGAGACCTTTTTCGTAAAGCTTTAAAAAGATCCATTGCGTCCATTTGTAATAGTCTTCCTCGCAGGTTTTAATCTCGGCAGACCAATCGAACATCGCGCCCATCGCTTTAAGCTGTTGCTCCATCGTCGCGATGTTTTTTTCGGTTGAATCTTTGGGGTGTATGCCTGTTTTTATAGCAAAGTTTTCAGCGGGCAGGCCGAATGCGTCAAACCCCATCGGCTGAAAAATCTCGTAGCCCTTCATTCTCTTAAACCTCGCGTAACTGTCCGTGGGACCATAATTATACCAATGCCCTACGTGAAGTTTTGCGCCCGAAGGGTAGGAGAACATTTCGAGAATGTAAAACTTTTTGTCGATATTCTTTTTATTGAATACGTTCAATTTTGTTTTTTCCCATTTGTCCTGCCATTTTTTTTCAACTGTTTTCATATCCATAACAAATACACCTGATGACATGCGTTCTAAACGCTTATTGTCACTCATTATACCACAACAAACGAAAATAAGCTACTGTTTGACGACCTTTTTTTTGTTTAGCTCTTTTTTTCGCTTTTTGTCGGTAAAATAATCGTTTCCGGCCGATTTGGCTCGTTTGTAACAATACTTTCTTCACGCCGAATAATTATAGACGAAAGGCAGTACCGAAAATTTCAGGTAAAACCGCTTCCTTTCGCGTGGTGGAAAAATGTTGTCGAAAGTGCTTATGAATTATGATTTCGGTGAAAACGTTGATACGATAGAGAAACTCGACGGAGGAAATATAAATTTTACTTACGCGCTTACTCTTACCGGCGGGAAAAAATATATTTTACAACGGATTAACGAGGAGGTCTTTCGTCGTCCGAAAGAGGTGATGGCGAATTTTCTTGCGGTGAAGAGAGCTTTTTCGGATAAATCGCCCGAGGAGAGGGCGTTGTTTTATCCCGAAAGAGAGGCGAAAGAAAAAACGCTTGACAAAATTGCCCTTCCCGATATAAAATTAACAAAGTACGGCGAGCCGTTTTCCATTTCGGAAAGCCGGGTATGGCGTGTATTCTCATTTGTAAAATCGCATAAAAACAATCCGTGTTTTTCGGCTGAAAAAGTTTGCGGAAAAAATTGCGGAGCGATTTTCACGGGGAGTGGTAGCGGCGTCTTAGTTTGCGAACGTTCGATGCCGTGCTGCCCGGAAAAGTCGGTGATAACGGAATTGACGGGAAGGGCTTTCGGTTCGTTTGTGAGAATTCTCGACGACAGCAGAATTCCGCTTTACGACGTGATAGAAAATTTTCACTGCCCGAAAAAGAGAATGAAGGCTCTTTTCGAAAGCGTGAAAAACGCGCCCGAGGACAGAATATCGAAATGTTCGGATTTAATAAAAAAGCTTTCGAGCGAGGCTGAGTTCGTCGAAACGATGACGAATAAAATCGAAAGGAGTTTTAAGAGAATCGTACATAACGACGCAAAAACAGATAATATTTTGTTTTCGGAAAGAGGGGAGAGAGTCGATTCGTCCGACGCATGCGGAAGAAAGACGGGAAATACGGTTACGATAATCGACCTCGATACGACGATGTACGGTTATCTTGCTTATGACTTCGGAGACGGAGCGAGAAGCGCGTGCTCTATGACGAAAGAAGACGAAACAGATTTGTCCAAAGTCGCTTTTTCTCGGGAACTGTTCAAAGCGTACGCAAAAGGATACATCGGCGCGTTGGACGGCGTGATTTGTCAGGGTGAAAAGGAAAGCTGCGTTTATGCTCCGAAGCTTATCGCGATAGAACTCGCCGCAAGGTTTCTGAAAGACTACCTTGACGGAAACAAGTATTTTTCCGTATGTTACGAGGAGCAGAATTTAGTAAGGGCAAGGTGTCAGCTTGCGCTTTCGGAGGATATATCCGAAAAACAGGAAGATTTAAAAAACATCGTTTTAAGCGTGTAAAACGAGGCTTTTTTGTTTCCGAATAACTATCGACGGGTGAAAAAATGTTTTCTACGAGAGAAGAACTGTTAAAAGAATTGTTTTCCTTTGAGGATGAAGAACGCGCTGATTTTAACGCTAAGATTTGCGGAGGAAAAAGAAAGCATCTCGGCGTGCGGATTCCCGTTCTCAGAAAAATAGCAAAGAGAGAAACCGCTATCGGCACGGAGAGATTTTTATCTGTTTTAGGCGACGAGTATTACGAGGAAGCAATGCTCCGCGGCATTGCGGTTATGGGCGCGAAAATTCCTTTTAACGAAAAGGAAAAAGCGATTTTCGATTATATTCCGTACGTCGATAATTGGGCTCTTGTCGACAGCCCCGCGGCGACGTTGAAAATCCGCCCGAAAGAAGAAAACGAATACCTTTTGCTCGTGGAAGATTTGATTGCCGACGATAGGGAATTCGCGGTCAGAACCGCTTTCGTAATACTTCTCGATTACTATGTAAAAGAGGAGTTTCTCGAATATATTTTTTCGACTGCGGATAACGTTCCGGCGGAAAGATACAATGTATCGATGGCTGTAGCCTGGCTTATATCGGTGTGCGCGGCAAAATACCCGGTTCAGACCGAAAACTACCTGAAACGCACAAAAATCGACGATTTGACGTACAACAGAGCCGTTCGGAAAATATGCGATTCTTTCCGTGCGGACAAGCAGTACAAGGAAAGACTTAAGCTGACAAGGAGAAAGATATCAAGCAAATAATTCCGCGTTATAATTCGAGTATTGGCTCGTAGCATTGGCTCGTAGCTTTACGTTTTTCGCGGATACAATATAAAAACATAACTTCTATAAGCCGATAAAATCGGCACACAAGGGAAAAACAAATGGATATTACGCAAAAAATTACCGGCGAATTCAATATTCGCCCCGACCACGTCAAAAACATCATTACCTTAATCGACGACGGAAACACGATTCCGTTTATCGCTCGTTACCGTAAAGAGCTTACAGGTCACTGCGACGACCAGATTTTAAGAGAATTTGCGGACAGGCTCAAATATCTTCGCAATCTCGAAAAGAGAAAGGAAGAAGTGAGCGCGACTATAAACGAGCAGGGAAAGCTTACCGACGAAATTACTGCCGCATTATCGAATGCGGAAACTCTTTCCGAAGTAGAAGATATATACAGACCATATAAACAGAAACGCAAGACAAGAGCAACTATAGCGATTGCAAAAGGGCTCGAGCCGCTTGCCGACATAATAGAAAAGCAGGAAATAAAGACGGGTATGCTCGAAGAAATTGCTCTTCCGTTCGTAAACGAGGAACTCGGCGTGGAAAACGCGAAGCAGGCAATCGACGGGGCGAGGGATATTATCGCGGAGAGAATTTCCGATAACGCGGAGATAAGGAAGAAGCTGAGAAGAATATTCCTTAAAAACGCCGACGTCGTTACAAAGCTTACCAAGGCGGAAGAGGCTGGCGCGGCGACTTACGAAATGTATGCCGATTATTTCGAACCCGTTTCGGAGATTAAGAGTCACAGAGTTCTCGCAATCAACAGAGGGGAAGAGGAAGGCTTTCTAAAAGTAAAGATTTCTCTCGACAGAGACTTTGCCGTGAGAGTTTGCTCGGTTGGCGTCGTAAAAGAAGGCAGTATTTGCACTCCGGTCGTAAAAGAGGCTGTCGAGGACGGTTACGACAGGCTTATTTACCCTTCTGTCGAACGTGAAATAAGGGCGTATCTTACGGAGAACGCGTGCGAGCAGGGAATTAAAATGTTTGCAAGCAATCTTAAACCCCTTCTTTTGCAGCCGCCCGTCAAGGACAAAGTTACTCTCGGGCTCGACCCCGCGTACAGAACGGGTTGTAAAATCGCCGTTGTAGACGGTACGGGCAAAGTGCTCGATAAAACGGTGGTTTATCCCACTCCTCCGCAGAACAAAACGGCGGAAGCAAAGGCTGTTTTGCTTAAACTTATAGAAAAATATAACGTGGACGTAATTTCCATAGGCAACGGCACGGCTTCGAAAGAGTCCGAAATTTTCGTTGCCGATATGATAAAGGAAGCTAAGCATAAGGTGTCGTATATAGTCGTAAGCGAGGCGGGCGCGTCCGTTTATTCTGCTTCGAAACTCGGCGCTGAGGAATTCCCCGATTACGACGTTTCCGAGCGTTCCGCAGTATCGATAGCGAGAAGATTGCAGGATCCTTTGGCTGAGCTTATTAAAATCGATCCTAAGTCGATAGGAGTAGGACAGTATCAACACGATATGCCCGCTGCTCGTCTCGACGAAGTCCTCGGCGGCGTAGTGGAAAACTGCGTAAACAGCGTGGGGGTGGATTTGAACACCGCAAGCTGCTCTCTGTTGAAGTACGTTTCCGGTTTAAACGCGGGTATTGCTAAAAACATTGTTGCGTACAGAGAGGCGAACGGCTCGTTTAAAACGAGAAAGGAACTTTTAAAAGTAAGCAAACTCGGAGAAAAAGCGTACGAGCAGTGCGCCGGCTTTTTGCGTATTCCGGGCGGTAAGAACATTCTCGACAACACCGGCGTGCACCCGGAGTCTTATGACGGAACGGAAAAATTGCTTAAGTTGTTCGGATTTACGGACGACGACGTGAGAAACGGAAATCTTTCTTCGCTTCCCGAAAAGATAAAAAAGTATGGAGAAAAGAAAGTTTGCGACGAGACGGGACTCGGAGAAGCTACCCTAAAAGACGTGGTTGCGGACTTACTGAAACCGGGCAGAGACTTGCGCGACAGTTTGCCTAAGCCCATTCTTCGCGGAGATATAATGGATATCAACGACCTTGCGGAAGGTATGGAAATTACCGGCACCGTGCGTAACGTTATAGACTTCGGCGCGTTTGTTGATATAGGCGTTCATCAGGA
>JALEKY010000024.1 GCA_022768945.1 Christensenellaceae bacterium
ATATTTATTGTTATGTCTATTGAAAAAACTGTTATACGGTCTTTCATAGCAAGCACCTATTTTTTAACATAGAAAAAGCCGAGCGATTAACCGCCCGGCTGATTCTTCTTTTTGCCGTTCAAATCGACTTTTATGCCGAAAAAGTCGTTAAAAAAGAATAATACGAACTCCAAATTGTTCTCGGTGTTCGTATTATTCCCTTGTGGCGGAAGCGGAGGGATTCGAACCCCCGTGGGCTTGCACCCAAACGGTTTTCAAGACCGCCTCGTTATGACCGCTTCGATACGCTTCCGTGTTGTGAATTTTTAGTTTTATTCGATTTTTGAAAATCTTTCAATATGTTTTGCGCTTCTTGTTTGAAATACTGCGAAATTTCAAACCATTGCAAGCAAGTTTGCAATTTCTCTTATTATAATATAAAGAGGTTTTTTTTGCAAGTGTTTCCGTTGTGTTTTTAATTAAAATGTGTTAAAATTTAGTTATCTGCACGGTAAATGCGTTTTGGAGGAGTTGAAAATGCTCTTTAATAAAAACAAGAAAATGTTAAAAGTCAAAGGCGTTTTGACATCGACCGAGAATGCGTGCGGCGGCGAAGTTTCCGTCGCTCTGCAAGGCGACGACGGGCGGCCTTTCTTTTGCGAAGAAACCGTATCTGCGGTGACGGAGAAAGCCGAAAAACCTTGTTCGATTGAGAGTAAAATCGAGCCGTTAAATGATAATAAGTGCCGTAAAACGAGCATTATCGGCAATATTTGGCTGTATTCTGCGGCTCCGCTTATCGCCGTTGCTTTTTTCATTGCGTTCGTTGCGTACTGCGGAATTTATCCGTTCGGTAACAGAATGATGGCAAGTTACGATATGCTTGCTCAGATTGTTCCTTATGCCGAACATTTCTTCGACGTGTTAGAGGGAAAATCGTCGCTGTTTTATTCGTTTTCGATTGCCGGCGGAGCGGACGTGTTCGGTACGCTTGCATACTGTATGGTAAGTCCGTTTTCGTTTTTGTTTTTCGTCATGGGCAGAGGGAACGTTGCTTATACGGTTCCGTATATTCTCGGCGCGAAGATAATCTGTATTTCACTTTCGGCAACGTATTTTATAAAAAAGATGTTCCCGAAGATAAACAATTATCTTGTGCCCGTGCTTGCCGTGCTCTACACATACAGCGGGTATTTTCACGTTGCGAACACTTATATCAACTGGCTTGATTTTATGATTTATCTGCCCTTAGCCGTATGGGGCTTCAGGGTATTCAGAAAAACCGGTAAATTTATCTGGTTTTCGGTTTTTCTCGCGTGCGATATATACGCTTGCTTTTCTATTGCGTGCTTTTCAATGCTTATAATTTACCTTATTCTTTTTTTCTATGCGGCTATGTGTGTAAAAAAAGAGTACAGGCGAGATTCGATTACGAAAATATGTCTTAGTCTGATTTTAACCGTCGCGTTTGCCTTGCCGATAATAGTGCCTTCTTTTATGGCATACGTCTGTTCGGGGAGAAACACCGGTTTGTTTTCGAACTTAAGCAACAAGCTAAGCGCAGATCATCTTTATCATAAGTTTTCTTACGTGCTTTGCGACGCGGTTTTGTTTGTTTTATCGCTGTTTTATCTGGTTTTTTGCGATAAAAGCAAGCCTTTTAATAAGTTTGTTTTCGTCGCGACGGCGCTTATCATGGCACCGGTTTGCATAGACGAAATCTGCCTTCTTCTGAATGCCGGTTCGTATATGAGTTACGCGTTACGGTTCGGATTTTTAAACTCATGTCTCAAATTATATCTCGGCTGTCTTGCCGTGGAAAACGCCGGCGATTTAAAGGCTGAGGCTTTTAGAAAAACGGGCACGAAGAATAACATAATTTCGGCATTGGTTTGCGCGGTTGTTTTTTGCTGCTGCGGCGGTATATTGTACGTGATTGACGACGTTATTACGAACGGAAGCAAATCGTTCGTTTTCGGTTGGTCGTTTATGAAAGAGGGAACGCCTCTTTACGAGATGTTTAAAGAAGCCGATTTTTGCAGTAGTTTTTCCTCAAAGTTCGCGCATTCCATCGGCGGACTCGAAATTATTGCGTTTCTGTTTATAGTTTTCGGGTTAGGCGTAGCCATAATAGCTGTTTTAAACAGATATAAGATTATGAATTTGCGTATAGCTGCCGGGGCGATTGCCGTAATAAGCTTTATGCAAATAGGATTTGTATGCTATCACACGGTTGCGGGAAACAGAAACACGATGATAACGTACGACCGAATAAACGTCGCTTTGGACGAGATAAAAAAAGAAGAGGACGATTTAACTCAGTTTAGAATAAAAGACTACGAAAATAAGGTTACGGCGGACGCTCCGTTTACTCTGCATTACAGGGCATACAGTGTATTTTCATCCGTTACGGACGATACGAACTTCGGAATAATGAGACTTTTCGGATATGACGGAAACGGTATAAATACAATAAAAACGCGTAAAGGAAACGTTTTTGCGGACGCGCTGATGGGGTATAAATACGCCTATTCTTCGGGAACCGTCACCCCGTCGTATTGGGAAGACTTTGCAAAGACTGACAATTTTAACGTATACAAAAACAAATACGTATTTCCTACGGCTTTCTACGTTCCCGGGGGAGAACTTAACCTTTCGGAATGCAAAACCGACGCCGACAGATACGATACGTTATATAACTTTTTGGGCGGCGAGGGAAAACTTACCGAACGTTTTAAACCGGACAAAATAACGTACAACGCCGAGGATAACACTTATTCGGTGAGAGTCCGAGCGAGAGGAACTAAAGGGGACAGGTTCGTTTCGATTTGTTTTCCGGAAGATATGAAAGTCGAGTATTGCACATCGAGTATGTTTGTGGAAAGCGAAAAGAAAACGCTTAACTCCGCATACAAATCGTCGTCTACGTATACTTCCGGCGGCATTGCGACGAGCACGTATACTTTCAGATGCTTAGACGAGCGTTTTAATGAGGAATTGATAATGAATTCCGTCGAGTACGTGGTTATTAGCGAGGACAAAGTAAAGGAACTTTCGGAAATCGCTAATGCAAACGCTGCGGAAACCGTTTTCGGTTCGGATAACGTGACATGTAAATTCAATTCTTCGAACGAGGGGTATCTCTTTCTGAATTACGTGAATATAAAGGGCTGGACGGCGACGGTAAACGGGCAAAAAACCGAGCTGCTTTCGGACGATTGCCTCAGTTTCCTTATAGCAAAAACGGGCGAGGGCGAGAACGAAGTAAAATTTACGTACAGCTCTCCGTACGTGCGTTATATCTTTATCGGATTGTTTGCGGGCGCGCTTCTCTCGATTGCCGTTTTCGAAGTGTTTAAACGTTACGAAATCGTAAAAGGTTGGCTTGCGAAGATTGCGGATATAGCCGCCGACGTTCTTGCCGTGTTCGTTTTGGGCTTCGGATTTTTATATCCCGCCGTATTGTTTTTGATAAAGTGCTTTAAGACGATATTCGGAATTTAAAGACCGGTTAACTAAAAACTCTTTGTCCGGTTCTTTAAGAATAACGATAAAAGTCGGGCGAGAAATTGGAACCGCCGTAAATCACGCAAAAACGAGCTTTTTTGTATAATAAAAGACCGACCGCTCGGTTTAAAATCATGCCGGGTTGTCGGTCTTTTTCTGTTTAAGGTTATGTTTATTCTTCGGAAATAACAGAGTCGTCGCCTTCGAAAAGGATAAAGTCGTTTTCGAAAGCTTTTTCTCTACCGCCGAAAGAAGAGAAAACTCTTCTTAAAAAATTAACCGAATATTTGTTGTTTTTAAGCGCGGCGGCGCAGAACTTTCCCTGAAATAGAGATACGATTTGCTTTACGGCAATATCCGAAACGCCGCTTCCGCGATAGTAACCGACAATAAAAAATTCCTGCAAACAAAAATCGTTTTCGCCGTATGAGTACGGGGGAACGGTTACTACGGCAAATCCTATTACCCTTTCGTCATACAGAATTATAAGCGGTAAAATCGATTTGTCGCCCGAAAAGTAGGCGTCTGCGGCGTGATTGTCGAAATATCCGTTTTCGTCCACGTCCTGAAACTCGCCGCAATACAGCCCGAGTTCGTTGTGATATATATTAAGCAGATTTTTAAACAGCTCTTTGTCAGTTTGTTTTGCAACTCTTACAGATACTTCCATTTTTACTCCAATATATTAGTGGTGATGAAATCCACGCCGAGCTCGGAGAGTTTTTCCGCGTCCGAAACTTTATCAACTGTCCAACAATTTACCGCTTTCCCGTGAGATTTAAGCCACTTTATGCCGTTTTCGTCGAGAGCGGTAAACAGAATGTCAAGATCGAGATTGTATGTTAAAAGAAGATCCTTCGTTTGTTCGTCGAGCGTGTCCGAGAGCAGCATTGCGGTCTGAGAAGGGAGGATTTTTCTCAAAGCGATTAAGTCTGACGGAATAAAACTGATAAACGTAGTGTTTTCCAGCTGCCCCGCGTTTTTAACGATTTCTATTATTTCTTCAATTTCTTTCGCGACAAATTCGTCTTTCAGTTCGAGTACGGAATGCTTGCCGTAGCGGTGGCAGATTGAAACGTAATCGGCAAGAGTGGGGACTCTCAAATCGTTTCTTACGCCTGTACCTTTCTCGGTATCGAAAAGGCGAACGGATAAAACTTCCTCGTAAGTGTGAGCGGTTACTTTGCAATCGACGCCGGAAACGCGCAAGGTGTTGTCGTCGTGAATGCAAACGTATTTGCCGTCGATAGTGCGGTGAACGTCTGTTTCTATGCCGTAGTAGCTGCGGTTTGCCGCCGCGACGAAAGCCGCTACAGTGTTTTCCGTTTCCACGCCCGAAAGCCCTCTGTGAGCTACCATACGAACGCCTTTTTTGTCGAATGTTTCAAGTTTCACTGTTTTTTCTCCTTTAAACCGTCCTCGTTTTCGAGCTTGGCTCCGCAATTCGGGCATTTTAACGTCCCTGCGGAAAGATTTAAAATTTTAGCGCCGCAATAAGAACATACGAAATCTCTCGTTGCGGTTTTTTCTTTTTTCAGCGGAACGTTTTCGTTGAGCGTAAGGTTGTTTCCGTCGAATTTATATCCGGTAATCCAGTCGCGCTCTATTGCCGTGCGTATGGTGCGGTTTACGAAATCCCTGCCTATGTGAGTGGCTTCCGCTATCTCGCCTGCGTTGTAGTAGTGTTGTTTTTCAATCATTTTGACTATACGGTGATACTTGCTTACTTTGCCGAATTGCATCCAGTAAAATGTAACGCCGTAAAATCCGTGAACGACGAAAACGATTCCGAGTATTCCCATCCAAAGGAAGCCTTTGAGCCCGAACCCGAGAATTATCATTAAAATTCCCGCGGGGAGAGATATTGATACGAGTATGCTGACAATCAGCCAGATAACTTTGTTTGTAAGCGTTTTTTTCATTGTTTTATGCTCTTAGATTATTTATTTTTGTTTGATAATGTGCGTTTTAGGCGTTTTTTGTTATGCTATTGTTTGAGAAGAAGTCGCCGCGACGCTTGGTTTGCCGCGGCGATTAGGTTGCCGTGATGTGTAGCTTGCCGGGCGGCTTAAGTTTTACGGGTGTTTAGTTTGTCGCGCGGCTTTGTGCCGAGCCGCCGTTAACGGGGTCCGTCGCCGTCCCTTCGAAAAGAAGAGAAATTTTTATCGTTGTGCCGTCGCTCTCGGTTCCGAACGTTTTTTCGGAGGTGACCGAACGTATTTCGTTACCGACAATCGTTATGTTTCCGTTTACGAATGCGCCCGAAAAATCCGAGCCGTAATTCGTTACGTCGAACGGCGTGCCTTTTATGTGGTTTCTCGTTACAACAAGTTCCGCAACGTCTCCGAGTTTAAAATCGGAAAGCATCATATAGGTAACCGCTACGGTAAGTTGAGCGTCCGACGGGATAGAAGAAAGCGAGCCGTAGCTAAGGGGCGTTTCGTTAAGCTTTTCGATGAGCGCGGGAATTTTAAGATTTTTCATTTCCGCATAGGCTTGTTTTTTTGCTTCCGCGTCGAACGAAAGACCTTCCGCGTCACAAAGGAGTTTGAACTCGTCTATGTACGAATTAACCTTTTCGTCAACGTTCACGTCGCCTATAAAACCGAGCGTTTTCGCCATATCGATAATGTCTTGCAACGTCATGTTGTCGAAAGATATCGACGGCGTACCCGAGCCGCTGCCGTTTAGAGATTTCTGAAGTTCGTCGTAAGCTTGCTTTACGTTCGGATAAATTGCCTGACCGAGCGTCTTATCTTTGTTTTCGTTTAATCGGTTGCTGATTTCTTTCAGATATTTTGATATCGAAACGTTGAAGTTCAGTCCGTTTTCGGTTTTAGTGAGATTGTTTTTAAAGAAGTTATAAACGGAAAGCTGAGTCTGCAGAGAAGCTTCTTCTTCCGAACCGTCTGTCGAAGATTTCGAAAGAAGAGCTTTTATTGTAGAAACGGCAGTCTTGGAAATGCCGTTTTCCTCTACGAGATTGCCGTCTTTCTGTTTGTAGACTTTAATTTCGTCGTTTTCCGCTTTGAAATAATAGTGAACTATATTCAGCGTAACGCCGTCGTCGTTTTGTTCGTTAACCTTTATTTCGGCAAGTCCGACCGATTGGTTTACGGAAACGAAGTATAAATTCGTAAGATTCGTTTTATGGTCCTTTACGGTTATTTCGAAAGTGAAGTCTTCGAATTCGGTATTCTGAATGGCGTTCCATAAAAGCTCGTTGTTTTCGTCGTCGAGCCCGTCAACGTTATCCGAGTAAATAAACTGAGCGACGAGAATAAGCTCTCCGTTTATGGTATTTTGCTTTGTTATATGAGGAATGACGTATTCGGCGTCTTTGGAAACCGTCGTTCCGTTTTCGTTAACCCAGCCGGAGAATTTATAGCCTTTTCCGGGAGTGGCTACAAAAACAACTTCGTCGCCTTCGGTAACTCTTTTCGTCGTTCCGGAAGCGCTGTCTTTTATTGCTGCCGTGCCTCTGTTTTGAAAGTACTTTTTAACGCCGGTGGTAACTCTGTATTCCTTTGAAAGGTCAAACCAGTTTGCAAACAACGTTATGTTTTTGGTAACGGGCGTCGAAAAATCGAATTCCGTGCCGAGATAGAACCAGGCGTTGAATTTGTATCCGTCCGTTTCGGGTGTTTTTGGCGGCTTTACGGTTTCGCCCTCCGTTACCTTTTTCGTTTTGACTGTATTATTTTTGTCGGCATAATCGAACGTGACCGTGTACGTTGCTTTTTCGCTTGCTTCGGGAACGTCGTTCGTGCACGAGTACAGACCGAAAAGCACGCATAAAGCCGCCGAGAATGCAATCAGACGGTTAAAAACGGTTGCGTGTTTCATTTTTTACCTCCGTAAAAATGCTTTATAAAATATAGATTCTTATTTTATTAGAATTATAGCATTTAGGCGAGGGTTTTGTCAATAAATTAACCTTAAATCGCATACCTCTCGGCTCGTTCCGGAAAAAAATTTCAAAAAACAAAGACCCGCAGTCGAGATTATCGAAGCAAGTCTTTGTTTTAAGGAATATATAAAGAAGTAGGGGCAAATTCGGTAACGCGCCGTAAACGCGTTTTTGTAATCGTCGGTTCGTTTCGTCCTTCCCGATTACGCGATTATTATAGCAGACGAATTTTAATTTTTTATAAACTTTCGATTAAATTTATATAAACTTTCAATTAAAAATTTGTTAACTTTTTAGGTTTAATTCGCTTTCGTCCGCAAATAGCGTTGAAAAAAAAATCCATTGATGTTATAATGTAATCGTATTATAATATTTTGTGGAGAAAAGTTGTTTGAAGATTTTTGCTATAAGCGATTTACATCTTTGCACGAGCGGAGAAAAGCCTATGGATATTTTCGGTGCTCGCTGGCAAAATTACGTCGAAAAAATTCGGGAAGATTGGCTGAATAAAGTCACTGAGGAAGACGTGGTTCTTATTGCCGGCGACATAAGCTGGGCGATGGGACTTGACGACGCCGAAAAAGACATCAGGGCAACTCTTTACGACCTTCCGGGCAAAAAAGTTATGATAAGAGGAAATCACGATTACTGGTGGAGCGGAATAGGAAAAATAAGAGACAGAATGCCCGAAAACGATAATTTCTTTTTCTTGCAGAACGACTGCGTGCGGCTTGGAAGCGTAATTTTGTGCGGTTCGCGCGGGTGGGCGGTCGAAGGCAGCCCCGATTTCAAAGAGCAGGACAGAAAAATTTACCTAAGAGAAGCGGAAAGGCTCAAGCTCGCTTTTTCAAAGGTCGAAAAAGAAAGAAAAGACGGGGACGAGGTGATTTGTCTTATACACTATCCTCCTTTTAACGTCAGGCGAGAGAATTCGTTGTTTACGGATATTTTCGAAAAGTTTTCGGTAGACAAAGTAGTGTACGGTCATTTACACGGAAAAGAGAGCAGAACGGACTTGCTTCTTGAAAAGAACGGGATAAAATATTATCTTACTTCTTGCGATCAGGTGGATAACAAACTTCAGCTGATTTCGGAAAAGGACTGAAAGGTTTTGCGTTAAGCGAAAGTTTATAAACAAACAAAGGAGAAGCGAAAAATGGAAAACAATTCGGATATGGCGGAAATAAAAGAGCCGTCTTTTAATCAGAAAGCTCGCGCTTACTTCAAGAACTTGCCGAAAAGATATTTTATCGACGCGTTCACGGGTATGGCGCAAGGGCTTTTCGTTACCCTCATCGCGGGTACGATTGTCAAGAAAATAGGCGATATAATAGGCGATAACGCCGTAGGCAGAATATTCGTTCTGCTCGGGCAGATAGCGAGCATTCTGATGGGCGCGGGCATAGGCGCGGGCATAGCAAGCTATCTTAAAGCCCCCAGACTCGTCGTGTTTTCCGCGATAGTCGCCGGGTTTCTCGGCGCGTATGCGGAGCAGGCTCTCGGCGCAAAAATAACTTATTCTTCAATTTACGTCGGAATGGACGGAAATATTTCCGTAATAACCGCAACGCTCGCAAAAGGCTTGCCCGGCAATCCGATAAGCGCGTACGTATGCTCGCTTATGGCTGTGGAAATAGGAACGCTCGTTCAGGGGAAAACAAAACTCGATATTCTTTTAGTCCCTCTTACGTGTACGCTTACGTCGTTTGTCGGTTGTTTTGTGTCTATACCGTTTATATACCTTGTAAGTCTTTTGAGTAAGGGGATAGCCGTTTCAACGGGCGCGGTTCCTTTCGTTATGGGCGTGGTGATTGCCGTTGTGATGGGCGTGCTTCTTACGATGCCTACTTCGTCCGCCGCAATATGGGTTGCGATAGCAACGCCGATTATAAACGGAGGAGCTGCTTCGGAAGCGGAACTGTACAATATTTATCTTGCGGGCGGAGCGGCTGTCGTAGGGTGTTCGTGCCATATGATAGGTTTTGCCGTAATGTCGCTAAAAGAAAATGGCGTTGGCGGTTTGATTTCGCAAGGGCTCGGAACGAGCATGTTGCAGATACCGAACATTATGAAAAAACCGATTCTGCTTCTCCCGCCGGTTATTTCTTCGGCAATCTGCGGTCCGCTTTCCACGTGCGTTTTTAAACTGCTCTGCAACGCTTCGGGCGGCGGTATGGGTACGAGCGGACTCGTGGGCGTATTCGGCGTGATAGCCGAAGAGTGCGCCTCTATGCAAAACCCTGTTACGATGTGGCTCGGAATTGTGCTTTTAATGTTCGTTCTGCCTGCGGTTTTGAACCTTTTGATGTCCGAATTTATGCGAAAAAAGGGACTTATCAAAGAAAACGACCTGAAACTCGATTTGTAATGTCAGACGCGCGTTTTAACTGAAAACATAATATTTTCATAAACATAAAGCCCTCCGAATATACTGTTGTATCGGAGGGTTTTTTATGGATAAGAATCAAGTATTGACTGTTAACGGCGTTAATTCGGCGTCTATGACGGGTGTAAAATCCGTCGATTGTTTCACGGGCGAAAGAATAAAACTGACTACGGAAACGGGAACTCTTACAATCAACGGGCAAAACCTTAAAATTAACGCGTTTACTACGGGCAGCGGTAATTTTTCCTGCACGGGAAATATATCTTCTCTGATTTTCGGAGGGGCGACGAAAAGCGTTCTCGGGAGGTTGTTTAAGTGACTTTTGTCGCGGACGGGCAAATAAGAAGTTTTTTTATTTGTTTTCTGACCGGTTTTTTAAGTTTGATTCCGTTCGTGGCGTTTTACGCGATAGGCGAGCTGTCCGAAAGGAAAATTACGTCGATAATATGCGATATAGGCGGTTTTTTATGTCTTTGCGGGCTGTATTTCGTCGCTGTTCGGCGTTTTATGCTGCCCGAAATCAGATTGTTTTCCGTTCTCGGAGTGTTTCTCGGGCTTTGTTTCTCTCGCGCAATTTTCAATAAACCGCTTGCAAAAGTCGTTAGAATATTGTATAATATTCTAAATAAAGTTAAAAGAAAGGTAAAATCGAATGGAAAAAGAAAGGGCGAAAAGGCTGGTAATATCCTCGGTCGCAACGGCGGTAGTGTTTCTCGTCGTGCTGATGACCGTCGCGGTTTACCAGATGATTTGTCTTACGCAACTAAACAAGGAGTACGAGAACCTTTGCAAGGAAGAGGAAAAACTCGAAGCCGAACGCGAACAACTCGAGGACGGCATAGACCTTTGGCTTCAGGAATGGAAAGTGGAGGAAACCGCCCGTAAATACGGATACAAAAAGAAAGGTAATGAATAACGCTTTTTTAAGTTGTTCCGGCGGTTTCGCGGTGCTTGACGTCGGCTCGAATTCTGTTCGCGCCGGTATTTTCGTAAGCGGTAAACTCGTTTCGAGGACGTTAATTACGTCAAGGCTCGGAGAGGGCGTCGAAAACGGCGTTTTAAAGAGCGAGAGCATTTTGCGAACCGTGGCTGCGATTAAAGATCTTATCGGATTTGCAAAAGAAAAGGGCTCGGAGTATATTTGCGCTTTTGCGACCGAGGCTGTAAGACGTGCGGCAAACAAACCGGATTTTCTCTCAAAAGTAAAAGCGGAAACGGGGCTTGAAATCTGCGTTGTAAGCGGCGAAGACGAGGCTGAACTCGCTCTTACGGGCGCGTTAAACGGCGAGGACGGCACGGTTATAGACCTCGGCGGCGCAAGTACGGAGGTTGCCGTAAAACAGAACGGAAAGACCGTTTACGCTCATTCGCTCGGGCTCGGAGCGGTCATACTCAACGACCTTTGCGGAAGAGATAAGTGCCGTTTATCTCGGCTTATTTCGCAAAAAGTAGCAGAATACGGTGAAATCGCGCAATCCGAAAACGTTGTGGCGATAGGGGGAACGGCAACTTCGATTGCCGCGTATTTCTTAAAGTTGAAAGAGTATGATTCTAAAAAAATTCACGGAACGGTAATTTCTTTGACCGAACTTGCGTCGATAACGGACGAGCTTTTCGTAAAAGAGCCTGCCGAGATTTACGAAAATTCCTGCGTGGACAGAAAACGTGCGGAGATACTTTTCGGAGGAGCGTTGCTTTTGAAAGCCGTTGCGGAAAAGTGCGGGGCGAAGAAACTCGTTATAAGCGAAAGCGACAATCTCGAAGGGTTTTATATATTCGTTGCCCGTTCTTTAATAAAGCCCGAAATATTAAAAATTCAATAACAAACAGAGCGATTTTAAATCGCGAATAAACTAAAAACTTCTGTACAAAAGACGGAAGAACGGAATTTTATTACATGAAAACACTAAGAAAAACATTGTATTGGATTCTTTTTGTCGTCGGAGTGTCCGGATTGATAGCCGCAGACGTTTTTTTTATAGGCAAGGCGTTTAAAACTTCGTTAAATTTGCCTCTCGCCATAACGTTATGCGTTGTCGGCGCGGTTGTTACCGTGTTTCTTGCGATAACTTTACATGAAATCGGACATATGATATTCGGGCTTATCGGAGGAATGGCGTTTCATTCGATCAGGCTCCCGTTTGTCACTCTGATAAAGCTGAACGGCAAAACCAAATTTATAAAAAATACCGAACGCGGCGTTCTCGGTATGTGCGAAATGTACCCTAAAACAACGGTTAATCCCGAAAAATGCTTTGCTCTTCAGGCGTTCGGCGGACCGTTGGGCTCGTTTGTTTCGTTGTGCGTTTCTGCTGTGTTATTGCTTCTCGGCGGAATTATTAACGGTTACGTTACGTGTTTCTTCGGCGTAGCCGCGCCGCTGCTTTACGTGATTTTTCTGAATAACGCTTTTCCTTTGGAAATAGGCGGCGCGAAAACGGACGGCGCTCAGATCGCAGGATATTTCAAAAAAGATCCTTCTTTTCGGGTTCTGTCTGCCGCGTTGACGGCGCAAGGGTGTTATTATAGCGGCGTTTCACCGAAAGATTTACCGCACGAACTTCTCCACGACTTGCCCGTAATTCCCGAGGATGACCTTAATTACGTTTATTACCTTAATAATCTTTATTTGTATAATCTCGACAGACGGGATTACGCCGGAGTCAGAGAAGTTCACGAAAGACTTCTTAGCGCGATGGAGTTTGTGCTGACTTCGGTAAGAGAACAGCTTACCTGCGATTTGTTTTTCGACTGTCTGTATATATGTCCGGACGAAAAATTCGTAATCGAAAACAAGGAAGACGTTTTTCGCTATTTAGGCGAGCACAACGATATTTACGCCGCGAGAATAAGGGGATATTATTACTTGTACGAAAACGATTTCGTTTCCGCTTTAAGGGAAGTTTCTCTCGCTCGCGAGCTGTATTCCGTTTATCCGCTCAAGGGGATTGCCGATATGGAAATTTCGCTGACGGATGACCTCGAAAATCTTATAGCCGAACGCAGCGTTTCGCTCTGACCGGCTGTGAATTTATTAATATATTAAAAAAGCCTCGTTTATCGCTTTTAAACGAGGCTTTTTGTTTGAAATCCCGTTGTTTAATTCGTATAAAACAGTTCGGAAGAACAGTAGGGACAAATCATCGCGTTTTTACTCGCGCACGATTTACATATCATCGCTCCGCAGTTTACGCAATTAATTAGGGTAGAACCGGTTATTTCGCCTTTACAGCAAGAACATCTCACACTCATTTTTTCATCTCCTTTATTACTTAAAAGCTCGTCTTATTTATTGCCGTTTCCGTTAAAAATTATTCGTAGGAAATTTCCTTTTTTAATTTATAAAAAACGCTTGCTTTTTATATGTTTTTTATGTTATAATCACCTTGTCAATTATATAATATATTTATAACAAGTATATTATTATTACGTGCGCGCGCGTTGTCGCGGGCAAAACACTTTTATTCAGACTAAATAAGTGAGGAAAAATTATGTCAGACGAAACGAAAGTTACCGGTCAGTACGGCGAGGAACAAATTCAGGTTCTCGAAGGTTTGGATCCGGTAAGGAAAAGACCGGGAATGTATATCGGTTCGACCGATTCTCGCGGGCTTCATCACCTCGTTCAGGAAATTGTCGATAACTCTATCGACGAAGCGCTTGCGGGCTATTGCGATACGATAGAAGTATGCCTTAACCAGGACGGTTCTTGTACGGTAACCGACAACGGAAGAGGTATTCCTACCGATATTCACCACACGGAAGGAATTTCCGCGGTAGAAGTTGTTTTGACCAAGCTTCACGCCGGCGGCAAATTCGGCGGAGGAGGCTATAAGATTTCCGGCGGCTTGCACGGCGTAGGTCTTTCGGTAGTTAACGCTCTTTCCGAGTGGCTCGAGGTCGAAGTATTCCAGAAAGGCAAACATTTCAAACAAGTATATAACCGCGGCATCCCGCAGACGAGATTGCAGGTAGTCGGAGATGCGGACAAAACCGGCACGAAGGTCACTTTTATGCCGGACAGCGAAATTTTTGAAACGACCGAATTCGTTTACGACAATCTCAAAACGAGGCTGAGGGAGCTCGCTTACCTCAATAAAGGTCTTCATATCAATATCGAGGACAAGAGAGAAGGCAAGGAAGCTCGCGACGAGTTCTGCTACGAGGGAGGTATCATTCACTTCGTGGAGAATCTCAATCAGTACAAAAACGTTCTCTTCGAGCCTATTTATTTCGAAGAACAGTACGGCGACAATAACGTTGAAATAGCCATGCAGTACAACGACGGCTATAACGAAACGATATTCAGCTTCGCAAACAACATAAATACAGAGGAAGGCGGTTCTCATCTCGACGGATTCAAAACCGCTTTGACGAAGATAATCAACGATTACGGCAAAAAACTCAACGTTCTTAAGGACGACGAGAAACTTTCGGGCGAAGACGTAAGAGAGGGCGTTACCGCCGTTATTTCGGTAAAACTGCCCGAACCTCAGTTTGAAGGTCAGACGAAGACAAAACTCGGCAACAGCGAGATGAGAAACCTCGTAACCAAGGCTATGAACGAAGCCTTCGGTACATTCCTCGAAGAAAACCCCGCAAAAGCCAAGGAAATCATCTTAAAATCCATCACGGCGAGAAAGGCGAGAGAAGCTGCGAGAAAAGCGAGAGAGGCTACGAGAAAGAGCGTGTTCGAAAGCGCGGCTCTTCCCGGCAAGCTTGCCGACTGCTCCGAAAAGAATTCCGAACTTTGCGAAATTTACCTCGTAGAGGGCGATTCCGCAGGCGGAAGCGCAAAGCAAGGCAGAGACAGACGATTCCAGGCTATTTTGCCCCTTCGCGGTAAGATTCTCAACGTAGAAAAGGCAAGGCTTCACCGCATTCTCGAAAACGCGGAAATCAAAGCGATGATTACGGCGTTCGGCGGAGGAATGAAAGAGGACTTCGATACCAAAAAACTCCGTTACGACAGAGTTATCTGCATGACCGATGCCGATGTAGACGGCAGCCATATAAGAATTCTTCTGTTGACGTTCTTCTATCGCTTTATGCGCCCGCTTATCGAAGAAGGTCACGTATACATCGCGCAACCTCCTCTTTACAAGGCTACGATAGGAAAAACCGAAAAATATCTCTATTCGGACAAGCAACTCGAAGACTATCTCGCGGAAAACGGCAAAGCCGCAATCCAGCGTTATAAAGGTCTCGGAGAAATGAACCCCGAACAGCTTTGGGAAACGACGATGAACCCCGAAACGCGTACTCTTTTAAAGGTTTCCATGAGCGACGCCGAAGAAGCCGAAAAGTTATTCTCCGAACTCATGGGCGACCAGCCTGACGTTCGCAGAGAGTTTATCGAGAGAAACGCGAAACTCGTTTCCGATTTGGACATTTAATAAGGGGGAAGGTGCATAACGATGGCTAAAAAAGAAAACAACTCCGCCCTTACCGCGGAATTTAAAGAGGTATTAAACAAAACGAACATAATCGATATAGAAGTCGAGCAGGAGATGAAGAAATCGTTTATAGCTTACGCTATGGCGGTTAACGTTTCGAGAGCTATTCCGGACGTCAGAGACGGTCTTAAACCCGTTCACAGACGAATTCTCTACTCGATGCACGATATCGGTTTATATAACGAAAAACCGTATAAAAAATGCGCTACGATCGTCGGTGACGTTTTGGGTAAATTCCACCCGCACGGCGACAGCTCGGTTTACGACGCGCTCGTTCGTCTCGCACAGGACTTTTCGATTAACTGTCCGCTCGTAGACGGTCACGGAAACTTCGGTTCCGTCGACGGAGATCCTCCGGCTGCTTACCGTTATACGGAAGCGAAAATGAGCAAACTCGCCGCGGAAATGCTTCGCGACATCGATAAGGAAACGGTAGACTTCTACCCGAACTTCGACGATACGAGAATGCAGCCTGCGGTACTCCCCGCAAGAATACCTAACCTTCTCGTAAACGGTTCGGACGGTATAGCCGTAGGTATGGCTACGAATATTCCGCCCCACAATCTCGGAGAAGTAATCGACGGCGTTATCGCTCAGATGGACAACCCCGAAATTACGATAGACGAGCTTATCAATTATATTCAAGCTCCGGATTTCCCCACGGGCGCGATTATAATGGGCAGAAACGGCATTAAACAGGCTTACAGAACGGGGCGCGGCAATATTATCATTCGCGCTAAAACGGAGATTGAAGAGTTTAATAACGGCACGAGAAACCGCATTGTAGTTACAGAACTTCCTTATCAGGTAAACAAACAGAAGTTAATCGAAACGATTGCCGACTACGTTAAGGATAAAAAGCTCGAGGGAATTTCGGACATCAACGACGAATCCGACCGCAGCGGTATGAGAATCGTCATCGACGTAAAGAAGGATGCTAACGCGCAGGTTGTTCTTAACAGCTTGTTCAAGCATACAGACCTTCAGAAGTCGGACGGAATTATAATGCTCGCACTTGTCGACGGCGAACCCAAGACGCTCAATCTCAAACAGATTATCGATTGCTATATAAGGCATCAGATCGACGTTATAACGAGAAGAACGCGTTACGACCTTGCAAAAACGGAAGAACGCGAACACATCATAAAAGGTCTTGTAATCGCGCTTGCGAACGTAGACGAAGTTATCGCGATAATCAGAAAGTCACTCGATAAAAACGAAGCATGCGCTAAGCTTATGTCGTCTTTCGAACTCGACGACAAGCAGGCAAACGCAATTCTCGAGATGAGATTGCAAAGACTTACTTCTCTCGAAGTCGAAAAACTCCGCGAAGAACTCGCAGAGCTCGACAGGCAGATTGCGGACTTTAAGGACATTCTCGCAAAACCCGAAAGAGTTCAGGCGATTATCAAACAGGACCTTACGGAAATCAAAGAGAAATACGCCGTTCCGAGAAAGACGGAAATTTCCACCGATCCGTTCGGCATAGAGGACGCCGACCTTATTCCGGTGGAAGACGTAGTCGTATCGATGACGCACTTCGGATACGTCAAGCGTTTGCCTGTTTCCGAATACCGCGCTCAACATCGCGGAGGCAGAGGCGTTACCGCGCATAAACCCAAAGAAGAGGACTTCGTCGAGAATATGTTCGTATGCTCCTCGCACGACGATATACTGTTCTTTACGAACTTCGGCAAGGTATACTGCATGAAAGCTTACTATATCCCCGAAGCGCAGAGAACGGCAAGGGGCAGAGCGGTAGTAAACCTCATTCAGATAGAAGACGGCGAAAGAGTTGCCGCTATGATACCCGCGAAAGAGGGCGGCGAAGGCTATATCGCGCTCGCAACGAAGAAGGGTTTGATTAAAAAGACCAAGCTTTCGGAATTTGCAAACATCAGAAAGACGGGTAAAATCGCAATCTCGATTAACGAGGGCGACGAGCTTATTGGCGTTCAGTTCACGACCGGCGAAGACGAACTCATCGTCGCTTCGAGACAGGGCAAGTGCATAAGATTCAGCGAGACGGACGTTCGCGCTACGGGCAGAGATACGATGGGCGTACGCGCAATAGAGCTTGACGAAAACGATATACTCGTAGATCTTGCGGTCATCAAGCCGGGCGATCAGATTATAACCATTTCTTCCAACGGCTTCGGAAAGAGAAGCAGTACGGACGATTACAGATTGCAGAACCGCGGAGGTAAGGGTATAAAAGCCGGTATCTTCGACGAAAAGACGGGCTATCTCGTAAACCTTAAAGTTATCGATGAAAATCAGGACGTTATGCTTATTGCCGACACAGGCGTTACCATAAGAGTCAAGGCGGACGAAATTTCTATGATAGGCAGAAGCACGAAGGGCGTTCGTATAATGAAACTCGGAGAAGGAAATATCGCTTCAGTTGCTCTTGCTCCTCACGAGGACGAAGAGGAAACGGATGGCGAAGAAGAGGTTGTTTCGGACGAAACTACTTCAACCGAGGGAACCGAAGCTCCTTTCGAAGCTGACGCGGAGAATAACGGCGACGGCGAAACAAACGAATAAATTCAATCGACAATAAAAAAATCCGGGCGGGCAATACTCGCTCGGATTTTTACTTTAAAAATAAAAAAGTGCCGTTTTTCGCGTGTTATCGGCACTTTTTTGTGTGAAAAAAACAAATAAAAACAAGAAATACTTTATTTTTTTGTCGATTTTTCGAGCGCAAACGGAGCTTTATCTTTCTCGGTGAGTTTGCGCACGGGCTTGCACGGATTGCCGAAAGCAAGGTGATAAGGCGGAATATCCTTCGTTACCACCGAGCCCGCGCCTATAACGCAGCATTCGCCTATCGTCACGCCGGGAAGAACTGTAACGTTACCGCCGAACCAACAGTTATCGCCTATTTTTACAGGCGCGCTGTATTCGTAGCCTGTGTTTCTGTCCTCGGGTAGAAGCGGGTGAACAGGCGTGTAAATAGAACAATTCGGACCGATAAAAACGTTATCGCCTATCGTTACGGTATTCTCGTCTAGAACGCAGAAATTGAAATTCGCGTAAGAGTTCTTACCCATCGATATATGCGTTCCGAAGTCGAACTGAATAGGTCCTTGCAGATATACGCCTTCTCCGCGGTTCGGCATCAGTTCGTCCAGAATTTTATTTCGCGTTGCGGTATCGTGTTCGGGTGCGGAATTATACTTTTGGCAAAGTTCATGCGCTTTTTGTCTTTCTTCGGGCATATTATCCGCAAAAGGGTTATATAAAATTCCTCGGAACATTTTTTCTTTTTCGGTCACTGCTTTTACTCGCTTGTAATTCAGATTTTTTCGAAATCGCTCGCGCCGTGTTTGCAAAGTGGGCAAACGAAGTCTTCGGGCAGATTTTCGCCCTCGTAAATGTATCCGCAGACCTTGCAAACGTAGCCTTTTTTATTTTTCGTCTGCGGCTTTGGTTTTACGTTGTTTTGATAGTACGAATAAGTCATCGAAGGCTCGTCGTTCAGAACGCGGGCTTCTGTCACGGAGCAGATAAACATACCGTGCGTTCCGAGGTCTACGTAATTTTCGACTTTCAAGGACATGTAAGAGTTGATATAGTGAGGGAGATACACGAGTCCGTTGTCCGAACGAAGGGGAGAGCAGCCCTCGAATTTATTTACGTTTCTGCCGCTTTGGAAACCGAATTTTTCAAAAACTTTGAAAGGCGCGCTTTCCGAAAGACAGTTTACGTTGAGTACTCCGGTATTTTTGATAACGTGGTAGGAATAGTTTTGTTTGTTTACTGTAACTGCAATGCGTTTCGGGTTGTCCGTAAGTTGCGAAACGGTGTTCACGATAAGCCCGTTGTCTTTATCTCCGTTTTTTGTTGTTACGACGTACAATCCGTAGCCGATGTTGAATAACGCGCGGTTGTCGTTTTTGTTTTCGCTCGTTTCGGTTAAAGCCGAATATTCTTTGCAAAGTTCGCCCGCAAGCTCGTTGATTTGTTTAATGCTCGCTTCGTCCAAAGCCGAAATAATCTTTACTTCATTTTCGGCAAAAGTCACGTTTTTCGCGGAAGAAAGCATATTTTTCATAACTTTCGCGGCTTGTGGAGCCCAGGATCCGTTCTCGATTAAAGCTACAGTTCTGTTTTGGAAATTCCTTTCCGTAAGGTGGTTTATAAATTCCTTCATAAACGGGAAAATATCCGCGTTGTAAGTCGTGGTGGCGAGAACGAGTTTGCCGTAGCGGAAAGCGTCGGCAACTGCAAGCGCCATATCGCAGCGTGCGAGATTGTGCAAAACAACGTCTTTACAGCCGTTTGCTTTAAGTTTTTCGGCAAGCAGTGCTACCGCTTTTTCCGTGTTGCCGTAAACGGAAGTATAGCAAATCACAATGCCGTCTTTCTCTACGGAATAGGACGACCAGGTGTTATACAGGTCGAGATAGTACCCGAGGTTCTCGGTAAGAATTTCGCCGTGAAGGGGGAGTATAGCCTGGATATCGAGCTGTGCTGCTTTCTTTAAAACGGATTGAACCTGCACGCCGTATTTTCCTACTATGCCGATGTAATATCTTGCCGCTTCGTCCGCCCATTCTTCGTTTGCATTGAAACTTCCGAATTTTCCGAACCCGTCGGCGGAAAACAAAACTTTATCTTCTATAAGATAGGTCATTATTACTTCCGGCCAATGAACCATCGGTGCATTTACAAAAGTAAGGGTTTTATTGCCGAGCGATAACGCGTCGCCCTCGGTTACTGTAATTCTTCTGTCTTCGTACGCGCTTCCGTAGAAGTTTTTCATCATCTCGAAAGCCTTTTTCGACGAAACGATTTTAGCTTCCGGGTAAGTTTCGGCAAACGCTTTGATATTTGCCGAGTGGTCGGGCTCCATATGCTGTACGACGAGGTAGTCGGGCTTTCTTCCGTTCAGAGTCTTTTCGATTTTGTCGAGCCATTCGTGTTTGAACGCCGCGTCAACCGTATCCATAACGGCTATTTTATCGCCCGTTATTATATAAGAATTATAACACATTCCGCTTGGTACTTTATACTGACCTTCAAACAAATCCGTTTGAAAATCGTCAACTCCGACATAATATAAATTATCTTTGATTTTCATAAAAATAGGATTCCTTACTGTTTTCTTTGATTATAACACAACGATAATTTTTTGTCAACAAGTTTAAAATATATTCCGAACAAATATATTCCGGACTATTCCGGACGAAAAAATATAAGCGTAAAATAAAAAACGGCTCACTTTTGCATAAAAGCAAAATGAGAAGCCGTTTGATTACTATGTTATTGTTAAATGATTTTATTGCGTTAATGTGCGAAAAAGGCTACTTTTTAAGAATAAGTCTGTATCCGTTTCCGTACTTTACGCATTTCGATACGCGAGACAAAGTAGCCGACGATATTTCGGTTTCACGGGTGACCTGTTCGTATGTGTTGCCGTCAAGCAGAAGTTCAGCGGCTTTAAGTCTGCCTGCCATTGCCGAAATTTCGCCTATCGTGCAAAGGTCCTCAAAAAGTGCGCGAACTTCTTCGGGAGAGGAGAGAGAGGCTATAACCTCGTATAATCTTTTTTCTTCAGCTGATTTAAATTCGTTGTTCATTTTAAAGACCTCGATAAAAATTGTTGTAGTTTTACGGTTTTTGGCGCGTTGAACATTTCGGAGGATACTCCTTGTTCCGCGATTACCCCGTCCGCGATGAAAATTGACTTGTCGGAAACCTCTTTTGCAAATTCCATTTCGTGCGTAACGATTATCATAGTCATTCCTTCGTTGTCCTTCAACTCGCGGATAACCTTCAGAACTTCACCCGTAAGTTCGGGATCGAGCGCGCTCGTAGGTTCGTCGAAGCATAAAACTTTGGGTTTCAGCGCAAGTGCTCTTGCTATGGCAACTCTTTGCTGTTGTCCGCCCGAAAGCTCGCTCGGGTAGGCGTCCGCTTTATCTTTCAGTCCAACTTTTTCTATGATTTTTTGCGCGCTCGAAAGGATTTCTTCTTTGCTTTCGGCTATAAAAGTTTTTTTCTTTTCGGGAAAAGCTTTTTTAAGTTCCTTATAGTTGCGCTTAAGCTCGGAAAGTTTTTGTTTGTCGCCTTTGCTTAACGAAATCTGTTTTTTCAGTTTGCATAGCGCCGCTTTGTGGTTTGCCGTCATTTCTTTAACTTCGTCGGAAAGAAGAAGAGTGGGGGCGAGTGTAATGTTTTCGGTTACGGTGTATTGTGGGAAAAGATTGAACGATTGAAAAACAAGCCCGAAATTAAGCCTTTTTTTCCTTAAATCGTTTCCCGAATAGTTTTTGACCTCGTCCGCATTAAAAATCATATCGCCGTCGAGGCTCATTTTCCCGCCGTCGGCCAAAGTCAAAAAGTTAATGCACCTTAAAAGGGTTGTTTTCCCTCCGCCGGAGGAGCCGATTATCGAAAGGACTTCTCCTTTTTCCATGGAGAAAAAAATTCCTTTCAAAACCTCGGTGTTATCGAATTTTTTCGTAAGATTTTCAACTTGAAGATACGCCATAAACTATGCCTTTATGTATGAAAGTTTCTTTTCGATAAACCCGAAAAGCAGAGTGAGTATTCCTATGAAGGCGAGGTAAAAAACACCTGTGTAGAAAAGCGGCCAGATAAGCCCTCTTACAACGAAATCCTGCGCTGCTTTAAGTATCTCGGTTACCATAATAACCCTTGCGAGCGAGGTGTCTTTTACAAGAGTAATAACTTCGTTCGAAATAGGGGGAAGAATTCTTTTTACGACTTGCAAAAGAATGATTTTACCGAAAATCCGTCCTTTTGTAAGTCCCAAAACCTGTCCGGCTTCGTATTGTCCTTTCGGTATGCTTTCAATTCCGCCGCGGTATATTTCCGCAAAATAGCACGCATAGTTTATAACGAAAGCAATGCAGACCGTGACGAACCTCGGTAAAAATCCCCAGCCGAAAAGAAGAGCCGGACCGTAGTAAAACGCGAGAA
Organism: Christensenellaceae bacterium; assembly: GCA_022768945.1. GTDB lineage: Bacteria > Bacillota > Clostridia > Christensenellales > Borkfalkiaceae > RGIG3732. The sequence goes on from JALEKY010000024.1 coordinate 22,193, forward strand.
CCTGAAGCATAAGAGGTGTGCCGCGTATTATCCAAATAATAAATTTTACAACCGAACGCAGCGGCTTGAATTTGCTCATCGCCCCGAAAGAGATTAAAAGCCCGAGAGGGAGAGCAAGTATCAAAGTAACGGCAAAGAGTCCGACAGTTGTGCCGAACCCTTCGAGCAGTTTTAAATTAACCGACCAAAATTCCATTTAAAAATACCTGTAAATGTGAGATATAGGGGACTTTTTGAAGTTTGCGACGTTTTATGCCATATATTTTTTTATAAGTTCGTCGAAAGTCCCGTCCGTTTTATACTTCGCTATAACCGCGTTGAGTTTTTCGAGAAGTTCGGTATCCGATTTTCTTACGCCTATGCCGTATTCTTCCCCTGCGAAGCCAACGTCTACGTAGGTAAGATCGCTGTAATTCGTGCCGTCGCCCGTCATAGCTTTAGCGAGAGTGATGTCGAGAATAGCTATCGCGTTCGTCTTTGCCTTTACTTCAAGAAGGCAATCCGCCTGTTTCCCCGCCTTTTGCGCGTCGGTAAGGGTAATGCCGTTTTCCGTGCAAACGGTTTCCGCCGCGCTGCCGTTTTCCACGTAAACTTCCGCGCCCGAAGCTTTTATGCTCGCTACGTCCGTAAACTTTGCGGCGTCCGTCTTTTTGCAAACGACAACCTGTTTGTTTTCCATATAGCTGTCGGTAAACGCCATATACTCTTTAAGTTCGTTTTTAATCGTCATACCGTTCCATATAAGGTCTATTTCTTTAGTGTTGAGAGCGATTTGTTTTGTGTCCCAGTTGATTTCCACGAACTCTATCTTCTCGTAACCGATTTCTTTAAGAGCCTTTTTCGCAAAGTCGGTATCGAAGCCTACAAGCTCGTTCGTCGTCGTATCTATATAGTTCATCGGTGCGTAGTAAGTGATGCCTACTTTAATAGAATTGGAGTTGTTTCCGCACGCGGTAAACGCAAAACCGAATGCGAGAGTAGCGATAATAAGTAACGTTGAAATAATTTTTTTCATCTGAATGCCTCGTTTACTTTAGCGCTTTAATTCGCTAAAGTGATTTTATGTTTGTATTATACTTTATCTCGCTAAAGAAGTAAAGCGTTTTTACGCTGTTTTTTTAATTTTTTTTAAAAGTTTCGCGCGAAACGCAATTCCTGACAATATTCTCAAAAAACGAATTGCGAAAAAACATTATACTTTTTTAAGTAAATGCAAACAATATAAAAAGCGCAAGAAAATTTCCGATGGCTTTATAAATCCGCAACTAAGGATAACCGAACTGATGATAACAGAGGGTTATATAAAATCGATAATCCCTGATAACGTAGTTTCGCTTCAGGTTGTCTGACGTATAATCGGTTTGGATTGTAAATAAATAAACTGACTGCGTTGTCCGGGATCGATTACTCTGTCGAGCAGAACAGAAAGAATTTTTTTGCCGATGAGCGATTTGTCTACGCTGAACGTGGTGAGCGGAGGATTGCACTTTTTCGATTCGGACAGATTATCAAACCCCATGACGAGCACGTCCGCGGGAACTGTCTTTTTAAGCGATTCAAGCGCGCTGAGAATAGAAACGGCAATCGTGTCGTTCGCCGCGACGAAGCAATCGGGCAGCGACGGCATTTTTTTGATTATTTCGGCAAGTCTTTCCGCATTGCCGTAAGGGAACGCGTCGTTTTCTATTACCGAGTGTTCTGGCTTAACTTTCAGTCCGCATAAAAAGCAAGCTTCGCGCATGCCGAGGTAGCGTTCGTAAAAAGACATGCAGTGAGTGTAATCGCCCACAAAACCGAACGATTTGCATTTTTGTTTGTTTACAAGCTCTATGCAAAACTCTCTGACGGCGTTAAAGCTCTCGGGCAGAACGACATCGAAATTTCCGTCGTAAATGGAATTTGAAAAAGGGAAGTCGAAGAAAACGATGGGGTATCCGAGAGTTATGAGCTTGGAAATCCAGGTAGGTTGAAAAAGTTCTATGCAAATAATGCCGCTCACGTTGTTTTCGTTCAAAAAGTCGAGAAATCTGTCGAAAAAATTGTTTTTAGTCGCGGTAAACTGCAAAAGTTCTATGTTGTCCTCGTCGAGCACGGCGGATTCGATGCTCCTGAGGATATGTATAAAATAGGTAATGGTGGTGAGCATTTTCGAACTTAACAGAACTATGCGTCTGTGAGAACCTATACGTTCGCTCGCTATCGTGCGGTAGCTTTTATATCCAAGCTCTATTGCCGCGTTTAATACTTTGTCGCGCGTGCGTGCGGGTACGTATTGACCGTTGAGAGCTTTGGAAACGGTGTTTCTCGATACTCCGAGATATTCCGCTATATCGTTTACCGTTATCTTTTCTTTTTTCATTGTCGTCGCCTCTCGGTTTCGTTCGGGTAATTATAATTAAAGTATATAGCGAGCGGCGGCTTTTGTCAAATTTTTTTGGCGATTTTGCACATTTTTAAGTCACGATTTGTGCAAATGTAAAAAAATCTTCAAAAAAAAGAAAGGCATATTGACTAATTATATTTTGAATGCTATCATAAAGCCGCGTGATGGAAGTATGCGGATAAAGGAGGAAGATGATGATTACTTCGTTTAAGCAAAGTAAAGAATCCGATACGTTAAATGCGAAAACGGGAAGAGGAAAGTCAAGCGATTTTGCAAGGAATTTCAAGCAAAATTGGGGATATTTGATTTTTCTGTTGCCCGCTGTTATCGTAACGTTCGTTTTTGCCTACGTTCCCATATACGGCTTGCTTATATCCTTTCAGGACTATATGCCGGGCGACTCTATTCTTTCCGACACAACCGTTTGGGTGGGATTTGACAACTTTGTAAAGTTTTTCAACGATTACAGATTTTGGGATTTGATGAAAAACACCTTTTTATTGTGCATAATAGGCTTTGTGATAGGGTTTCCGTTGCCGATTATAGTCGCGCTTTTGTTGAATTCCATAAAGAATAAAAAGGTGTCCAAGATTTTGCAAACTATATTCAACGGACCTCATTTTATTTCTCTTATAGTTCTCGTCGGTATGCTGTATTTGTTTTTCGGCAGATACGGGCTCGTCAACAATATAGCCGTTGCGCTCGGCGGCGAAAGGTATTCGTACTTTCTCGAACCGTCGGCGTTCAGACCTATGTACATTCTCTCGAGCAACTGGCAGGACTTCGGCTGGAGTTCCATTATCTATATCGCAGCGTTATCCGCGGTAGATCAATCTCAGCACGAAGCCGCTCAGCTTGACGGAGCTACGAGATTTCAGCGTATTATTCACGTGGATTTTCCGGCGATTTCCTCTATAGTTTCCGTAATGCTGATAATGTCGATAGGCGGGCTTATGGGCGTAGGGTACGAAAAAGTTCTGCTTATGCAGACGGACGGCAACCTTGTTATAAGCGAGATTATAGCTACTTACGTGTATAAAAAGGGTTTGACGGGGCTGCCCGATCAGGGGTTTGCCACCGCGGTAGGTTTGTTTAACTCGGTGATTAACCTTGCTCTTTTGATTATAGCGAACACCGTTGCAAAACGTTTTTCCGAAAACACGTTGTTTTAAGGGGTGAGAAAATGAACGCTAAAAAAATAAAAGAAAGCAGAAGCGATCGCATTTTCTATATAGTCAATTATATAATTCTCGGTTTGCTCGCGTTAATCGTAATATACCCCCTTTATTTTATAACCATCGCCTCTTTTTCGAGCGCGGACGCCGTTCTCGGCGGAAAGGTTATTCTTTTCCCCGTCGATATAAACTTTGACGGTTACGTAAAGATATTTCAGCGCGACGATATATGGCGCGGCTATCTGAACACGATATTTTACACGGTAGCTTACACCGCGTTAAGCGTGCTGTTTACGGTAACGGCCGCATGGGCGCTCAGTCGCAAAAAGCTTCCGTTTCGTAAATTCTGGATGGCGTTTTTCATAGTAACTATGTTTTTCGGCGGCGGGTTAATTCCCTTTTATAACGTCGTGAGCGGGCTCGGAATGCTGAATTCCCCGCTTGCTATAATTCTTCCCGGAACGGTATCCGCGTGGAACTTGTTTATGGCTAAAACGTTCTTTCAGGCGGACATACCCGACGGCATAGTAGAGGCTGCCGAAATAGACGGGGCAGGCAAACTGAAATTATTCGTTTCTGTTATATTGCCTTTGTCTATGCCGATAGTAGTAGTGCTTGCGCTGTACTACGCGGTAGGGCAGTGGAACAGTTACTTCAACGCGATGATATTCTTAAGCGACGAGAAAAAATATCCGTTGCAGCTTGTTTTAAAGGAAATACTTACCGCTTCCGAAACGACTACCGGCGGTAGCGGCGAAACGATACTCGAACAGTTCCGCCTCGCCAACCAACTCAAATACGTTTCGGTTATAGTTTCCAGTTTGCCCATGTTTTTGTTATATCCGTTCGCGCAGAAGTTCTTTGCGCAAGGCGTAACCATGGGTTCGTTAAAAGGTTAAAAACGGCTGAGCCGTAAAAAATATTTAAGATTTCTAAGGAGGACAGTGAAAAATGAAAAAGATCGTTGCACTTCTGTCAATCGTATGCGCTTTATCTGTGTTTGCTTTCGGCGGTTGTTCGAATAAAAACGACAAACCTTCGGTTTCGGATAACGATTTGGTTGAAAAATACGGTTATCAATACACGGATACTTCCGCGCCTATTCTCAACGAACAAGGTGCGAAAGACATCGCTTTCAACGTTTATTCTTCGAAGAACGCTTCCGCTCTCGATTATAACGATATGAAAATCATGCAGGATTTGTTCGAAGCGACAAACGTAAGAGTTTCTTGGGAAAACGTTTCCGAAACGGTCTATTCCACGCAGAAAGCTTTGATTTTCAGCAATAAAGACAACAGACCGGACGCTATTTATCACGCGGGAATGAGCGCGGGCGAAATCATTCGTTACGCAAACCGCAAGACGATACTTCCGATAAGCGACTATTTGCAGTATATGCCGAATTTCTCTAAGATTTTGGAGGAACGCCCCGACATAAAACAGCAGATAACGAACGTTCAGGACGGCAAGATTTACTCTCTTCCGAGAGTGGAGGAGATGGGATTGCTTCAGAACCCGAACTTGCTCTTCCTCAATAAGAACTGGACTGCGAAAGTAATTCAGGCGGGTGCGGTAACGGGGCTTACGACGGACGACCTTAAAGACGGAATTCGTCTCACAAGCGCACAGATGGAACAGATTCTTACCTACTTCAAGAACAACGATATGAACGGCGACGGTAAGAGTACGGACGAAAGACCTTTGAACTTCGTTTACAACAACTGGCAGGGTAATCAGTGCGACCTTTACGGTATGTTCGGACTGAACGACAACCTCGAGCACAGAGTTATAAAGGACGGCAAAGTTTTCTACACCGTTACGGACGATAAATTCAAAGAAGCCACGAACTATATAGCGAATTGGGTATCCAAGGGACTTATAGACTCCGTGTCTTTCGAGCAATCGCAGGATAACTTCCTTGCAAACGGCAAAGGCGCGGAAAAATACGGCGCGTTCTATTGGTGGGAAAGCGAAACGGTTGTAAGTCACCCCGAAAACTATATAGTATGTCAGCCGCTCGTAGGACCGAACGGAGATCAGACTATCTGCGTTTCGAACAACCCCGAAATCAGCACCGGCGAACTTATAGTGTTCTCTGATTGTAAGAATCCTCAGGTTCTTCTCACTTACTTCGATCGTTATTACGCTCCCGAAATTTCCGCTCAGATAAATTACGGTCCCGTAGGCATCGTATACGAAGAAGAGCGCGACGAAAACGGAATGCTCGTAAACAAACCCGTTCCGGAAGGAAAGACTGTAGACGAAATCAGATTGCAGAATGCGCCTCTCGGAATATGCTATCTTAACGATTACGCGTGGAAAAACGTGGTAAATATGGAACCCCGCGCGAAGCTTCGTTCGCAAAGACTTGAAAAGTACGCTACGCCGTTCGTTCCCGAAAGCGTAACGCCCGTTCCGAATCTTCAGTTCTCGCTCGAAGAATTGAACGTGCTCTCGCAGTACGAAAACAACGTAAACGACTATATCAAAACAAATCTTATTACCTGGCTCACGAAGGGCGGCGTAACCGACGCTAAATGGAACGCGTTCAAAACCGAGCTTACGGGTAAAGTAGGTCTCGATAAAATTCAGCAGGTTTTCCAGGCCGCTTACAACAGATATATCGGTGAATAAAAACCGTTTAATTAAATAATTACAGGAGATATAATTACAGGAGATATAATGATGAAAAAGAAAATTGTATCAATGCTCGTAGCTTTTTCGCTTATGCTCGGCACGGCTTCATTGGCTGCTTGTGATAACTCGTCGGAAAATACCGCTCCCTCGATTAACGGAGTTAAAGAATCTGTTACGGTAGAAGCGGGAACTCAATTCGACGCTTTGGACGGCGTAACCGCTTCCGACAAGGAAGACGGCGACCTTACGAATAAGATTACCGTTACTTCTATGCCTTCGCTCGAATTCGTAGACGGCAAAGCAACGCCGCAGAACGCCGGAACTTACGAACTCACTTATTCGGTCGTCGACTCCGGCAAACTTTCCGCGGAAGAATATTCTACGCTTACGGTAACCCGCAAAAAGGGTGAAAGCGAAGAACTCTACAGATTCGATTTTTCTTCGGCAGTTCAGGGAGATCTTAAAAATTGGTACGGCGGTTATCAGGAACCCGCTGCGGGAACCGCGGGAGTTAAAGAGGGTGCGGTCGTTTACGACGTAACCAACCCCGGCACGGACGCCGGGCAGGTTATGCTCAAAAAGCTCATAGACGTAAAACCCGCTTCTTATAAGGTTAAATTCTTCCTTAAGTCCTCCGCTCCCACGTATATTCACATCGGCGCGAGAAACGCAACTGCCGAAGCGTTTGTAAACTACGGCGCGGCGTTCGCTATCGAAGTAGGCACCGAAATTAAAGCGTACGAACTCAACTTCGAAGTAACCGAAAACGGTCAGTGCGAACTCGGATTGTATCTCGGTAAAATAGTTGTGGACGCAACTCACGCTTCCCCCGACAGTTATACCGTAACTATCGTTAAAGCGGAAATTTACGAAACGGTAGGAACGGAAACCGAAGAGGCTAAATACTCTCAGAACTTCTCCGAATCCGCCGACAGCGTATCGCTTTTGGCTTATCAGGAAGCTTCCGCAACCATAACAAACGAAAACGGCGCGGCTAAATTGACGATTAACTCCTATCCGACCGATAACGTAAACTGGAATTTAAAGGCTGTATTCGCTCTCGGAACCGTTACTCTCGACGGCGAAGGTAACTACTATTACAGATTAAAAGTAACTTCAAAATACGCTCAGAGCGGCGATATATGCGTCGAAAGCAACGAAACCGAATGGCAAAACAGAGCGAATTTCTCTTCGTTCTCTTTGGCAGCGGGCGAAACGAAAGAAATCGTAACGAAGTTCCACAACGATAAAACCATTTCCGACGTGGTAATCAAAATGTATTTAGGTACCGCGAGCGAAGGCGTGACGACTAACGAACTTACTTTCGACGATTTGTCCTTCGGTGAAGTAAAGGGCGATAAGAGCACCGAAACTACGGTCGATCGTTTTATGAACTTCGGTAAAGGTTCTGAAAACTACACGAACAAAAATACAATCTGGGATACTTTCAACGGAACAGACGAAGGCAACGAAAAGGGTATAGGCACTCTCTGGACTGAAAACAACTCTCTCAATTACCGCATTTACGAAGGCGGCAACGTAGACTGGCACAATAAATTGTTCTTCGGCTATACGGACAACCCGTTGGTATTGCCCGCTAACTGCTACTTCACTATCAAGTTTAAAGCGAGAGCGACAAAGGATATTACCTGCGCGATGATTCTTAACGCGCTCGGCGGCTGGGATCCTCGTCTTTCGGAATCCGTTGAAATTACTACTGAAGAAAAGGAATTCACTTTCACCGTTTCGAAGGAATTCGTAGTGGATATGAACTTTGAATTGTTATTCCAATTCGGTTCTGAAGCTACCTCGAAACTCGGAGAAGTAACGATTACTTTCAGCGATATGGTTATCTATAAAACCGAAATCGCTTAAAAAGGATAATATAAGGTTTGCGCATATGTTCCCGTTTTAACGCGGGGCGTATGCGCGGACGTTCCCTGAGCTCGAGCGTAAAATATGTTCGAGTTTAAGGAAGGTCGATTGATTATCCATAGGGCGGCTGATATATAAATAGTTTAAAAGACTTTTGCCGTCGGATAAAGGAGTTTTTGAAATGAAGAAAGTATATGCGGTAGGCGAAATGCTAATCGATTTTACCGCCGGGCAAATCGATAAACCCGAAAACGTAAACGTTTTTTATAAAAACGCGGGCGGCGCGCCGGCAAACGTAGCGGTGTGCGTTTCCAAACTCGGCGGAAAAAGCTCTATGATAACAAAACTCGGTGACGATATGTTCGGCAGATTTCTTAAATACACCCTCGAAAAAGAGGGGGTTGAAACAGACCGCGTATTGTTTACGGACGAAGCGAACACAGCCCTCGCTTTCGTTTCTTTGGATAAAGAAGGGGAGAGGTCTTTCTCGTTTTATCGCAAACCGTCGGCGGATATGCTTTTAAGCGAAAACGACGTTAATGACGTAGAGTTCGACGAAACGGATATTCTCCATTTTTGCAGCGTAGATTTAATAGACGCGCCCGTAAGAAAAGCCCACGACGCGCTCATCGCAAAGGCGAGAAGTTGCGGGGCAAAGATAAGCTTCGATCCGAATCTTCGTTATTCTCTTTGGAAAGACGGACAATCGCTTATAGATACCGTAAAAAAATACATTCCGCTTGCCGATTTCGTAAAGGTGAGCGACGAGGAGTTATTCGATATTACCGGTATTCCTGCCGAAGAAGAAGCCGTGCTTTCTCTTTTTAACGGCAACGTAAAACTCGTAATCGTAACGAAAGGCTCTCTCGGGGCGACCGCTTATACCGAAAAGGCAATCGTAACCGTGCCGTCCGAAAAGGTTGAAAAAGTTATAGATACGACGGGCGCGGGCGATTCGTTTGTAGGGGCAACGTTGTATCAGCTTATAGAAAACGGCTTCGACATATCCGGCGAAGAGCTTAAAAAAATCCTTTTCTACGCTAATAAAACGGCGGGTATAGTCGTAGGCGGAGCGGGAGCAATCCCCTCGATGCCGAGCGGTAAAACCGTATTCGGCAGATAATTCCGAAACGTACGGCTTCGGGAAAAGGGAGGAAATTATGAAAAAGATTATTCTTGTCGTTTTATCGGCGGTAATGGCATTATCGATAACCGGTATGACGGCTTGCGGAGACGGAAAAGAATACTCCGTAACGTTTGACAAAAACTGTTATGCGGAAGTGATCGTTCCGTCAGGTTTAACGGTTAAGGGCGGCGGAAAAATAACCGAGCCCGAAACTCCTTCGAGAGAGGGATATTCGTTTACCGGCTGGTATTCGGACGCTTCGTTAACCGAAAAATGGGATTTTATGAAAGACGCGGTAAAAAAAGAAACGGTTCTTTACGCAGGTTGGATGAGAAGCGGCGTAACCGATAAGATTTCTTATCCGGATACGGATAAAGATTTTTCGAAATTATACACACCCGGGCAGCAGGAAGCGGCTTACGATTATAAAACGTATTTTCTTCCGTCCAAAAACGGCTCGGTTCAGCCGTACGTGGGCGATACGATGCCCTACTACGAGAACGGAACTTATTATATCTATTATCTGAAAGACGGCGGAGATTCGTATAATCATTCTATATTCGTTGCCACTACCAAAGACTTTGTTAACTATGAGGAAAGAGGAGAAGTCGTTCTTGAATCCGACCGCGGCGACGCTCAGGATTCTTGGATAGGCACGGGTTCTCTCGTAAAAGTTGAAAATAAGTATTATTTCTTTTATACCGGCCATAACGGCTCGGAAAGCAAGGAATTCAACGAAACGATAATGGTCGCGGAGGGTTCTTCCCCGACGAACTTCGTAAAAAAGACGGGTTGGCAGATTACTCCGCCGGCTTCGCTCGGTCAAAAACGCGATTTCCGCGATCCGAATGCCGTGTACGATCCCGAAAGCGGGAAAATCACTCTTACCGTAACGGCTGCTCAGGAAGGCAGAGCGAGAATTCTTAAATTAACGCTCGATAAAGATTTGAGCAACGTCGTCTATAACGGCATTATTTTTACCGACAGCACGGGAAAATATATGAATCTGGAATGCAGCGATACGTTCAAGGTAGGGGATAAGTGGTATCTTACCTATTCCGCTCAGGACGACACGATGTTTTACGCTTCTTCCGATAATGAATACGGTCCTTACGACGAGCCGAAGATACTCGACGGCAAGCTTTTCTATGCGGCAAAGCACGTTTCGGACGGAACGGATACCTACCTTGTCGGTTGGGCGAGAAGATCCGAGTCCGTTTCCTCCACTCAGGACGTTTCCGGCTGGGCAGGTAATATGATAGCTCAGAAGGTCGTTTCGGACGGCAACGGAGGAATATACCTCGCGCCCGTCGATTACTCTTCGCTTTTAAAAACTCGTCGCGCGTTAGCTGTGAATTCCACGTCCGTGGTTTTGGAGAGCGGTTCGAGAATATCCTATACGGACGCGTTTAATTGCTACGAAAGATATATCGTAGAGGGCGATTTGTCCTTTACGAACGGTGGGGAATTCGGCTTTGCGTTCGACTACAACGGCACGGAAAACAAGTACAAAACCATTTATATAAACCCGGCAAAAGGAGTTATAGGGCTTGCTTTCAATAAGGGAAGCACGGTTATAACCGAAATACCCGTTTCGCTTTCAGCTAAAAAAGAATATTCGTTCAAATACATGCAGGAAGGCTCGGTCGGAGTTTTCTATATAGACGGGAAAGTCGCTTTGACCGTTCGTTTATACGGCTGCACGGGCAAAAACGTAAAACTGTTTGCAAGCAACAACAACGTAACGTTGTCGTCCGTAACGATTTACACTTAGACAAAAGATTATGATACACGAACATTTACATGAAAATAACAATGAAAGAGTTTTTTCGGATACGTCCCGGAATAATGCTGAGTTTACGGTCGAAAGAGCTGAAGAGTATATTCGCGAAAACAAGGGAAATGTAGCTTTTGAAAGGCGGCTTACGTACCACGCGACGCCACCCGTGGGGTGGACGAACGATCCCAACGGATTTTGCTTCGCTGTAGGAAAATATCATTTGTTTTTCCAGTTTCACCCGTATTCGACCGAATGGGGACCTATGCACTGGGGACATTTCGTTACCGAAGATTTCATAGAATGGCAATGGGTAAAAACGGCGATCGCGCCTGACGAAGAGTACGATAAGGACGGTTGTTTTTCGGGCTCTTCGATAGAAAAAGACGGAAAACAGTATATATTCTACACGGCGGTTTGCGGCGACAGGCAAAATCAGGCGGAAGCGGTGTCCGAAGACGGGGTTGCTTTTGAAAAGAAAGGAATCGTTATTTCCTCGGATAAGTTGCCTGAAGGCTGTTCCGTGCACGATTTCAGAGATCCGTACGTGTTCAGGAAAAACGAAAAATATCATATGCTTTGCGGTTCGAAAGCGTCGGACGGGGACGGACAGGTCGTTTTATTCGAAAGCGATAACCTCGATAGTTGGCGTTTTGTCGGCGTCGTCAGAAAAGACGATAAGCCGAAAAGCGGTATTTACGAGTGCCCGAGTTTTTTTACGGCTATGGGAAAGGACGTACTCATAACGAGTCCGCAAGGCTATGTAACAGAAAAGTATCGTTACGGAAACGTTAATTCTTCGATTTACTCGGTAGGACAGCTCGACTTAAACACGGGCGTTTTTACGGCGGAAAGCGAGGATGAAATAGACGGCGGTTTGGATTTTTACGCTCCGCAGACTCTGGCGGCTCCGGACGGAAGAATTATAATGACGGCTTGGATGCAGATGTGGGGGAGAACGATGCCTACCGCTTCGGATGGTTGGGCGGGTTCGTTTATACTCCCGAGGGAACTTTATCTTAAGTACGGCAAGCTGTATCAATCGCCTGTCAAAGAAATCGAAAAATACAGAAGAAACGGCGTATTTTATAAAAACGTGAGCTTTGGCGAGCATACGGCTTTAAACGGCGTTTCGGGAGATAAAATAGAACTTAACGTAACATTTTCGATAGGGAATGCGGAGAAAATCGAGGTCAGATTTTTCGAAGGCGAAAACGAGTACGCTTCGCTTTTCTATTCGGGGAGCGATAATTCCGTAACGTTCGACAGGTCGAAAGCCGGGACGGAAATTTCTTGCGATCCTAAAGAGAAAGACGCTTACGTTCGCTCGGTAAAACTAAGCGGCAACGACGGTGAAATCTCTATGAGGATTTTCCTCGACGTAACTTCTTCCGAAGTTTTCATTAACGGCGGGGAGAAGGTTGTGACTAATAACGTGTACACGAACGAAAAGGGAAAGGGAGTTTCTTTCCGTGCTTACGGCGGCGAAGCGAAAATTCTTTTCCTTGAAAAATACGATATAGAATTATGAAAAAATATATTAAAGGCATAATTTGCCCCGTTATCCTATGCATTTGCTTCGGGCTGATTTCCTGCGGGGCGAATCCGAAAGACGTCAAGGCTCCCGTTTTTTCGGGCGTCAGCGAATTGAACGCGATTCTGTTTGAGGAGTGCAATCTGCTCGAAAACGTAACCGCTACGGACGAAACGGACGGCGACGTCACGGATTTAATAGAAGTAGCCGTTCTTCCTTTTTCGGACGTTAATAACGGCGTTTTCAGACCGAAAACGGTTGGAGAGTATCAAGTCGTTTACAAAGTAAAGGACAAAACCGGTAACGAGGCGAAAGCATATTCCAAAGTAATCGTTTCGGGCGGCGACGACAGACCGCTGTTCAAGGCGTTTGACTTTCACGCGAAAGACTTAGGAAGTGCGGACGTAGATTGTTATAACCACACCGAGGCAGGCGCTGCGGGCAGAGCTTCGTTCGATAACGGAAAGCTCGTTTATTCCGTCGAAAAATTCGGTGAGGTCGATTGGTACAACAAACTCACGCTTATAAATTTGTCGTTGGTTTCGGGTAAAAAGTATTCGGTCGAATTTAAAGCTTCGGCTACAAACGCGCTGACTTTCGTTATGTTCGTAAACATAAACGGCGGTTCGTGGAATCCGGCGGTATCCGCATTCGTGTCTTTGACGGATAAACCTAAGGAATACGCGTTCGAAACGACAACAGTATCGTTAAGCGGAAATTACGCGTTGTTTTTACAGTTCGGAGGCGAGCAAAACAAATCGTTGCCCGCAACCGAAATTACTTTCGATTACGTAAGGATTTACGAGATATAAAATGAGAACGACATTAAATAAAAGATTAAAAACGATTGTCGCGTCGGTTGTTTTGTTTGTTATGACGGTAATGAGCGGTTTTGCTTGTTCTTCGCCCGAAACCTCGGGAGAAAGCGCGGGCGTAAAAAAGGCTAAAGTGATTATTCTCGCCGGTCAGTCGAATATGGAAGGCTGGACTTTTTCCCGCTATGCTCAAGCGAACCTCGGAGAAGAAGAGTATAGAAGCTACGATAAAGGCTCTGCCAACGTGAGGATAGCTTTCTATAAGAATTCGGTTTCGGGTAACGGAAATCCGTTCGGAACGGTTCGTTTCGGTCTCGGAATGGAAAGCGCGCGTTTCGGTCCGGAGATAGGCATTGCGAGTGAACTGAAGAAAGATTCTTCTACAAAATATTATATAATAAAGTACGCCGTCGGCGGAACAAACCTTTACAACGATTGGCGAGCGCCTTCTACGGGTAATACCGGGGCGATGTATAAGGGTTTAGTCGATTATGTCTCTTCCGTACTCGGATATCTTGTCGAGCAAAGAGTGGACTTCGAAATTACCGATTTCTGTTTTATGCAGGGAGAAGCCGACTGCGATACGCTTTCGCACGCCGAAGCATATTACTCTAACCTTTCCGCTTTAAAAAAGGATATAAGAGAAACTCTTGGTTTCTTCGCTTCGGAAAAGGGGATAAGGTTTATAGACGGGGCTGTGTCGGACGTCGGTATGTGGCAGTACTACGCAACGGTTAACATCGCTAAAAAAACTCTTGCCGAAGAGGACGGAAACAGCGTGTTTATAGACACCATAGCCGAGGGCTTGAAGACAACGGAGGAACCCGCGAATTCGCCCGACAAAGCGCATTACGACTCGCTTTCTATGATAAAACTCGGCAAATTGTTCGGAGGCGCTATATTGTCCGAATAAAAGCGTTATTTCGACGTTAAATATATAATAAAGAAATATACAATGGAAAAAGCGGCTTGCGAATACGCTTCGCAAGCCGCTTGATTGTTTTTCGAATATTATTTCGACTTTGTCGTTTTCTGCATACGGTTTTTTCTTATTCCGTTCGCGATGATTACGTAAAGTCCGAGAGCGAGAGTGGTGTAATAAGTGATGATTCTCCATATAAACATCGGCCAGAAGCTGCCGAAAACCACGTAGAAACTTCCTTCGGAAGCGCCCGCCGTGCCGGGGGTGGGGATAAAGCTTACGGCTGCGTAAATCATTATCGTCATCGCCGTCATTTCAAGGAAGCTGTGACTCGTAATGCCGTTGAAGCAAGCCATCATAACAAAGTACGTTACCGACATTTCGCTGAACTTTTCCATAATAGAGAGGAGATAGCCGAGGAAGATAACCATTTTGGATTTTGCCATATAGCGTACGCTTATACGGTAATCGTTTATGGTGTTTATCGTTTTTTCCTGCGATTTTGCGGGATCTTTTATTATGTGTATTTTTGCTAAAACCTTAATAAAGAAGAAGCAGATCTTTTTTGTCGTTCCGGGTAAAACCGAAAGAAATATAATAGCGAGAGGAGTCAGCGAGTTTATGCCCATGCCTACGTAAGCCATAACTCTTATCGGAGTGGACACCGACGAGCCGAAGAAGATGATGCTGATAATCGCAATCGTTAAAAATCCGCAGGTGCCGAGGAGAAGTTGAACTATCGGCGCGGCGGTTGCCGTTCCCACGGGTACGCCGTTTTGCGACAGGTAATAAGCCTGAAAAGGTTGACCGCCTATTGCAAGCGGGGTAATGTTATCGTAATACTTCCCCAAAATAACGCTTTTTATAATCGGCTTTATTTTGCATTTACCTGTTGACGCTTTTATCATCAAAGCGATTTTCATAACCTGGAAAACGTACAGAAGTAAGAACGCTACGACGCCGAGAAGCAGGAAATACCAGTTTTTCGCAATGGAGTTTAAAATCGCGCCGAGTGTGTTCGTTTCTTCCTGCTTTGTGCCGCCGAACTCGAACATCGCGGTAATCGCGATAACAATTACGTTTACGGCTATAAACAAAATAAGCGACCAGTTTTTCTTTTTGCGTTTAGCGGAGTTGTTAGTGTGCTTATGTTTGATGCTGTCGTCTATATCGAGTGCGGAAAGAGGAATGTCCACAAAACCTTTGTCTTCCTTGTTTGCGTCGGAAGGCGTTTCGCTTTGCTCCGTTTGTTCCGCGTTATCGCCGTCGGTTTTTTCTCCCACGGCGTCGGTCGGAACGTCGTCGCCCGCCTGTTTTCCTTCGGTTTTTTCGATATTATCGACGGAGTCTTTATCCGAAACAATCGGCTTATCCGTTAAATCGTCGGCGGAAACGGGAGTTCCGAGGACGGGTGCGTCAGTTTCGTTTTCCGCTTCGGGAGACGACGCGCCGTCGATATTTGTTGTGAGCTCTTCGCCGTTTACGGGGAAAGAATCTTTTTGAAGCTCGTTCATGATTTCTCCGAAAAATATGTGTTTGGTTTTCGTATGCGATATACGAAAAGATTGGAGTTGTTGAGCCGCGTGCTTTTAACGTGCGTTACTGAGCCGAAACGACCTTTACTACGATTTTACTCGAAATATTGGGTAGAAGCTTAACTTCCACGTAATAGACGCCTACGTTTTTGATAGGCTCTTTCATTACGATTTTCTTTTTGTCGATTTCGTAGCCGAGTTTGTTAAGTCCGTCCGCGATTTCCTGAGAGGTAACGGAGCCGAAGATCTTTCCTTTTTCGCCGCATTTGACGCTTACGGTAACCTCCGCAAGGTTCATTTTTTTGGAAAGTTCCATACATCTTGCGATTTCCTCGCGACGTTTTCTTTCTTCCGCTTCTTTTTTTATCGTCAGACTGTTTACGCTTACCGCGTCCGCGGGGGTTGCGAGGTTCTTCTTGAAGAGGCAATTTCTTGCGTAACCGTCGCTTACTTCTTTAATTTCGCCTTTTTTGCCCGTGCCTTTCACGTCAGCCGTTAAAATTACCTTCATAATCAGACTCCTTACTGAAAAATTACTTGAAATATCATATAAAAATCGGGAGGGAAAGTGGGTAACGCCGTCGGTAAAAAAACAGCGTTTTAACTCTATTCGAGCCGTAAACCCGTACCCTAACCCATTTTAAACTAAAAAAATTATACATTATATGGTATTAAAAGTCAATTATAATAAGTGTCCGTTTGAACATAATAATAAAAAAAGGGAGGTGAAAAAATGATTAACGAAAGCATTAAGTGCGACGTAAACTCGTGCAAGTACAACTGCGAAGGTAAAAACTGTTCGCTCGGTCAGGTGAAAATCACGACGGATTGTACCGACTGCACCTGTTGCGACAGCTTCAGCTTCAAGGAAAGCAGAGAATAATAGGTCAAATAAAGAAAAGCCCGCGGGGAGAACGAGAAAGAGACTTCCCTCGGGTTTTTTCTTATTAGCCGAAAACCGAACTTGAATCCGTTTGACTATTCGTTTTTCATCTGTTATAATTAACATACGGAAAAATACCGTTCAAGGAGAATTATACCATGAAAGAATGCGCTTGCACAGAACAAAGCAGCCTTGGCGAGTACTGCTGCGGGTACGAATGTTTTCGCGGCAATATTCCATATGCCTTAAAGAAAAAAAGAGGCATCAGGTCACGCAGATATCGCCCGTTACATGTTAAAAAAGCAGATCACTTGTCCGAAACTAAGGAGTGTATGGACGGTAGTATCGGGGAAATAGTAAACGAAGAGATAAAAGAAACTCTTTCCGCTACGGAGGAGGTAGCTTCGGAAAACGTCGCGGCTTCTTGCGAGGAAACGCCTGCGGCGGAAAGCCCGGAAACAGCCGAAGAAACGGCGGCAGAGGAACTTCCGATCGAACCGACCGAAGAGCAAACGGAAGAAGGAACTGTTTCCGAGGAAAATGCGGAAGAAGAAACCGAACAGGAAGAACTGCCCGAAGAGGAAGAAAAAGAACTTCCGGCAGAAGAGAAGGAAGAGCAACCCGAAGGACTTCCAGTAGAAGAGGAAAAAGAACTTTCCGAAGAGGAAATCCCGGAGGAAAAGACGGAAGAGGACTTCTCTGAACGTGAAGCTACGGTTACCGAAGATACGGAGGATAAGACTGAAGAACCGCTCGAAGAAACCGCAAATGAACAAACGGAGGCAGAGGAACTTCCGATCGAACCGACCGAAGAGCAAACGGAAGAAGGAACTGTTTCCGAGGAAAATGCGGAAGAAGAAACCGAACAGGAAGAACTTCCCGTAGAAGAGGAAAAAGAACTTCCGGCAGAAGAGAAGGAAGAGCAGCCCGAGAAGGCTTCCGAAGAACTCGAGATAGAAGAAAACGAAGAAGATCAGGACGCGTTCTCTTGCGTAGAGGACGAAATACTGCTTGACGTTCCGGACGACGAAGAACCCGAAGAAGTTTCGGTAGAATTGCCCGCGGGCGAAGCGACCGAGGAAGAAGAAACGGAGCCTTCCGTCGAAATAGAACTTCCGGCAGAAGAAGAGGAAAAAGAAGAGACTAAAGAAGAGCCGGAAATCGTTATCAACGACGAAGAAGCGGCCGAAAACGCGGAAGAACCTGCAAAAACGGAAGAAAACGTTCAGGAGCCGCTGACCGAAGTATCCGAGGAAATCGGAGAATCGGAAGCGAAAACCGGAGATACCGCGGCAGTCGAAGAGACGACTGAAACGAAAGCGGACGAAAAGACAGAAGAAGCAACCGAGACTGCAGAAGCAGCCGCAGAAGAAAGTTCCGAAGTTCCCGTGGAAGAGCCCGCAGAGGAAAGTCAGGAAGTTTCCGCCGAGGAAGCCGCGATGTTTAAAGAAGAGGAAGAGCCGGAAGAGAAACCCGATCCGGACGCCGCTTCGAAAGAAGAACATAAGCAGATGGTTGAAAAACTGCTTACCACGCTTGCCATTCCGCCGAGAAGAAAATACATTGCTCCTCCGTCGCTCGCGTCCGAGTCGGACGACGAATACACGGTGGAAGTTCTTACCAAGAGCGAAATGAAAGAGAACGTTCAGTCCGTTTTCAAAGCTCTCGTAAAAGAAGGCGTGAAACTCGGTTATCTCGATAAGTATGACGGACTTTCTCCCGCCGAAATCAAAGAGGAATACGAAGGCGAACTCGTTTACGAAGTTGCCGAGCAGGAACTCAGAAAAATCGCTCTCGGAATTTCCGAGGTAAAGGGCGAAAAGAAAGTAAGCGTTTACGCGTTCAGTTGGGACGGTACTGATCTGCATCATCTCGGTTATCTCAACGAACCTGAAAAAGCGGAAAAAGTTATCCCGTTTATCGAAAACAAAGATGACTACATATTCAATATTTGCGGCATAATAACAGGCGGCAAATATAAATCGGTCGAAAAGGACGCGAGCGGTAAAATCAAAATTAAAAACTGCGAAGGTCTTCCTTACGGAATCGAACTCGATATAACCGTTTATAAAAAGGCTTAAAAATTAAATAGTTTTTCAGGCGGGGCGAATTGTTCGCCCCGTCGATTTTTTAATTCAAATATATAAATTGCCTTCCGTTACCGAAAGCCATGAAATTTTATAAATATCGTTCTTAATTCGCCTATCCGAACATAAAGTAAAACAGAAATAAAAAAGGAAGGTGCTGATATGAACGATACAGATTACGCGGCAATGATAGAAATTCCGGTCGACACAACGGAAGTCGTCACTAAAAAGCGCAGATTCAAGCTGAGCGGCGAAGACGCAAAGCGCAGACTTATGCGTGCGATCAACAGGGATATGGAAGAAGAGAGCGAAGATAATTACGTTCCCGAAACGGATTCGGTATCCGTTACGACCGCAAAGAAAGAAAAAAGCCGCGAAAGAGGACTCAAAAAGTCGGTTGCGGGAGATGGCGAAAAGGGGCGTTTCGATATAGTCGCGGCGCAGATAGCCGTGGTGGTCGCGCTTCTTTTAACCGTTTTGCTTACCAATATCTTCTGGCAGGAAAGCGGCATAAACAAGCTTGTTAAATCGGTGTTTACGGAGAATACGCAAGTAGAAGAAGAGCAGGACGTTTCTTACGATAAGTTCTCGGCGTTCTCGCCCGTACGTACTTCCGACCTCTCTCTTTCCGAGGGCGTAATGACTTTCTCCGGCAAGGGCAGCATTTACTCGGTTGCGGACGGAGTTGTTACGAAAGTGGCTCAAAACGAAGCTAAAACGGATAAAAAGGACGTTTATATAACTTTCAGTCCGAGCTTTTCGGCGTTGATTTCCGGCGTGGATTTTGCCTATTACAATCCCGGCGATAAGGTGTATAAATCAGTTCCCGTGTGTTATACCTCGGGCGGCGATGTCAGCGTGTACTTATACAGCAACGGTAAACTTCTTAAGGATTATACCGTGGATAACGGGAAAATAATCTGGCAGAGCTGAAACAGACTCTTTACCGACAAACGGCGATAATTTAATGAAGTACGGCGTTCACCCGCTATTCTTTTTATTCGGGTTATACTATGCTTTTACGGGCAGAATATTCGTTTTTCTCACGTTTACTTCGGTGGCGGTATTGCATGAGTTCGGTCACGCTCTTGTAGCGGCTTCGCTCGGCTACCGCCTTAATAAAATAACGCTTATGCCGTACGGCGCGGTTATTTCGGGCGATATAACAGGCTTAAGGTTTTCGGACGAAGTAAAAGTAGCTCTTGCCGGGCCGCTTACAAATCTGGCGTCTGCGGTGTTGTTCGTCGCTCTCTGGTGGGTTTTTCCGGAAACGTACGC
The DNA here is from genome assembly GCA_022768945.1 of Christensenellaceae bacterium. GTDB lineage: Bacteria > Bacillota > Clostridia > Christensenellales > Borkfalkiaceae > RGIG3732. Next base: position 42,220 of record JALEKY010000024.1, read on the forward strand.
TTATACCGATCTCGCGGTATCCGCAAGCCTGTCCGTCGCGCTTGTGAATTTGTTGCCGTGCGCCCCTCTCGACGGAGGAAGGATACTCGGCGCGGTGCTTTCCGCGTATTTCCCGAAAAAGACGGTTTCAATCGTAATGACGGCATCCGGAATAGCGTTTTCGTGCGTTTTAGGCGGTTTATTTGTTGTTACGTGCTTCGGAAAAGTTAATTTTTCTATTCTGTTTTTCTCGTTGTTCGTTTTGTTCGGAACGATTTGCGTTTCGAAAGAGGCGAAGTATGTGAGAATTTACGACGGTTCGTTTTTCAGGGTTTTAAAAAGAGGCGGCACGATAAGAAGAATAGCCGTGGCGGAGGTTGTTTCTGTAAAAAGATTGCTTCTTTTGCTCGACAGCCGCTCGCTTAACGAAGTGTGCGTATTCGACGAAACCGCAAAGCTTAAAAAGGTTCTTTCTCAAACTGAATTGCACGCTCTTTTTTCCGGCGAAAACCTTTACAAAACGATAGGGGAAGCCATGGAAAACATGGAAAGAGGCGCGATTGAAAACGGTTGAAAAATATGAGTAAAGCGATTAAACGGATATAATTTTTCTGTTTTTTTATCGATATTTTTATACCGTGAAATATACGATATTATGTCGTATTTTGACAAAAGTGTAAAAATATAACATCAATAAACGAAATAATCAAATTTTTTAAAACGGAGCGTTAAGTTTTTACGGCTTAACGCTTTTTTTTGCTTGCTTAAGTTTTGCCGATGTGATATAATTCATATGTTGTTTACTTAATCGATATTTTTTTATCGATAAAATTTTATCGATAGCAATCAGTTTGATATTACGTAGAAAAATTTAAATCGTAAAAAGCCTTATCAGATAGGAGTTAAGACTGCGAAAACGGAACGGAGAGGAAATAAATTTTTCGTTTTTCCAAAAAATAGTCTTATAACCGTTTATATAAGGTTAAATAAATAAGCAAATTTTTTATACAAGGAAGGTATGATATGAGTAAAGTTACCATTATCGGCACAGGTTCGGTCGGCGCGTCTATTTGTTATGCGATGTCCCTTAAGGGAACGGCTTCCGAAATCGTTTTAATCGATATCAACGAGAAGAAAGCGGAAGGCGAAGCACTTGACATCAGACAGGGTATGCCCTACAGCCCGCAGAATAAAATCTATGCGGGTACTTACGAAGACGCTGTCGGTTCGGACGTAGTAGTTATTACTTCGGGCATTCCGAGAAAAGCCGGCATGAGCAGACTCGATCTAGCTCAGGTCAACGTAGACATTATGAAGTCTATCGGACCTCAGATCGTAAAATACGCTCCGGACGCGGTTTATATTATCGTTTCCAACCCCGTAGACGTTCTTACCTACGTGTTCAGAAAGATAACCGGACTCCCGGAAGAAAGAGTTATCGGTACCGGTACTCTTCTCGATACCGCGAGACTCAGAACTTCGCTCGCTTTCAACTATAATATCAGCATGAAGAACGTTCACGCGTACGTATTCGGTGAACACGGCGACTCTCAGTTCGTTCCCTGGTCGATTTCGAATATTTCGTCCATTCCCGTTAAAGAGTATTCCAAAAGAATAGTCGGCAAGACTAACGTTCGCGAAGAGAACGTAGACTTCGACGCTATGGCTGAATTCGTTAAAAAATCCGGCGGCTGGATAATCGAAAGAAAGGGCGCGACCTTCTACGGTATCGCCGCTTGCGTAACGCACATCGTAGGCTGCATTTTCTCGGGCGTAGAAATCGCTCTTACCGTTTCCACCCTTCAGCACGGCGAATACAAAGGCGTAGACGACGTATGCCTCTCCACGCTCGCGCTCATCGGCAGACACGGCGTTTGCGGCAAATTGGCTGTTCCTCTTACCGAGGAAGAAGAAGCTAAACTTCGCAACAGCGCGGAAAAACTTAAAGAAGTTATCAATTCCGTCAAATATTGATTTTCATACAATAACACAATATAAGACTCATAAAACAGGAGAAAAAATATGGATTATCGCATCGAGAAAGATTCGATGGGCGAAATGAAGGTGCCCGCCGACAAATATTGGGCGGCGCAAACTCAGAGAAGCTATGAAAACTTCCGTATCGGCGGAGAGATTATGCCTCGCGAAATAACCCACGCTTTCGGCATTTTAAAGAAAGCCGCGGCTATGGCTAACTTCGCGCTCGGCAAGATGGACGAGGAAAAGAAAAACGCCATCTGCGCCGCGTGCGACGAGGTTATTTCCGGCAAATTATACGATAATTTCCCCCTTGTGGTATGGCAGACGGGCAGCGGCACTCAGTCGAACATGAACGCGAACGAAGTCATCGCCAACAGAGGAAACGAAATAGTAGGGAAGAAGCTTCTTCACCCGAACGACCACGTCAATATGAGTCAAAGCTCTAACGACACGTTCCCCACGGCAATGCACATTTCCGCCGTACTTATTATAGAGGACAAGCTTTTCCCCGCGATGGACAAGCTTATCGATACTTTCAAAAGACTCGAAAAGGAAAACGAGGGTATCGTTAAGAGCGGAAGAACTCACCTTCAGGACGCAACGCCGATTGCTTTCTCTCAGGAAATCAGCGGCTGGCGCAATATGATAGAAAAAACGAAGGATATGCTCGAAAAGGCTCTTCCCGGGCTTAAAGAGCTCGCTCTCGGCGGCACTGCCGTCGGAACGGGACTCAACTCGCCTAAGGGTTGGGGAGAGGAAGTTGCAAAGCAGGTTTCTCTTTTAACGGGCAAACAATTCGTTACGGCAGAGAATAAATTTCACGCTCTTACTTCCAAGGACGATATAGTATTCGCTCACGGCGCACTCAAAGCTCTCGCTTGCAACCTTATGAAGATTGCTAATGACGTAAGATGGCTCGCAAGCGGTCCTCGCGACGGGCTCGGTGAAATCTTCATTCCGGAAAACGAACCGGGCAGCTCTATAATGCCGGGTAAAGTAAACCCCACTCAGTGCGAATCTATGACGATGGTTGCCGTTCAGGTAATTGGTAACGACGTTGCCGTAGGTATGGCGGCTTCGCAAGGCAACTTCGAACTCAACGTATTCATGCCTGTTTGTATTTATAATTTCTTGCAATCGGCAAGACTGCTTGCGGACGGAATCAACTCGTTTAACGATAAATGCGTTTCCGGAATTCGTGCAAACAGAGAAAAAATGGATCACAACCTTCACAATTCTCTTATGCTCGTTACCGCGCTCAATCCTTATATAGGATACGACAACGCGGCTAAAACGGCAAAGACGGCGTATAAAGAAAACATCTCTTTAAAGGAAGCTTGCGTTAAGCTCGGTTTTCTTACCGCCGAGGAGTTCGATAAGGTGTTCCACCCCGAACAGATGATTTGACGTTCTTATCCCGCAGCGTTTTTTTCGTTGCGGGATAACGCACACTAATACGAATTATTTGAGGTAATAGTTTTACATTATGAAATACTCATATTTTCCCGGGTGTACCCTTAAAAACAAAGCGGTAGAACTCGACGAAAGCGCAAAAAAATGCGCAAAAGCGCTCGGCGCGGAGCTTGAAGAAATAGACGAATGGCAGTGTTGCGGAGGCGTTTATACGACGGCTAAGGACGAAATAGCCACAAAGCTCGCTTCGGTAAGGGCGCTTGCAAACACGAGAGAAAAGAACCAAAAACTCGTTACGATCTGCTCCGCTTGCCATAACGTTTTAAAACGCGTGAACGACGATATGAGGAACAACGAATACGTCCGCACCCGCGTTAACAACTACAACGCGCAAGAGGGCAAAGAGCCTTACGGCGGCGAAACGGAAGTTATTCATTATCTCGAACTTCTTCGCGACGAAATAGGCTTCGAAAACATTAAAAAAGCGGTCGTTAATCCTATCAATTTAAAGGTGGGAACGTATTACGGCTGTTTGCTTCTTCGCCCGAGCTCGGTTATGCGGATGGATAATCCCGAAAACCCGACGATACTCGAAGATTTCGTTAAAGCGATAGGCGGCACGCCTGTCGTATCTGCGCTCAGAAACGAGTGCTGCGGCGCGTATACAGCCGTTACGGATAAGCAAATAGCAAAGACGAGGAGCGAACTAATTACTTCTTCCTACGCTAAGAAAGGCGCTGAAGTAATAGTTACGGCTTGCCCGCTTTGTATGTATAATTTGAAAGAAAACGGCGGCAAAGAAGTCGAAATCGTGTATTTTACCGAACTTCTTGCAAAGGCGTTGGGAGTGTAAGCGATGGATTATAATACTTTAAGCGAAAATATCAAATACATAAGCGACGTCAATACGAAAAAATGTATGCGCTGCGGCAAATGCACCGCTACTTGCCCGAATTTCAAGGAAATGGACATTCACCCGCATCAGTTCGTTTATTTTATAGAAACGGGCAGACTGGACAGATTGCTTAAATCGCAGTCGGCGTACAAATGCCTTACCTGTTTTGCCTGCGTGGAGAGATGTCCGAGACAAGTCGAACCCGCAAAGCTGATAGAAGCGGTCAGACTTACGCTCGTAAGGAAACAAGGCGAAAATTACTTAAAACCGGACGACGTTCCGTGCACGCTCGACGAAGAAATGCCTCAGCAGGCTATCGTATCGGCGTTCAGAAAGTATACCAAATAATTCCGAAAAAATGAAAGCGAGTATGGAAAAACGCCGTATTTCGCACGTTTTAAACAGATTTATATATCAAGAGAGGACAAAGAATTGCAAAGGATAGGCGTATTTATTTGTTGGTGCGGCTCGAACATAGCCGCCACGGTAGACGTGAAAAAAGTCGCTGAAGCGGCTTTGAACGAACCGGGCGTAGTGTTCTCTGCCGATTATCAGTATATGTGTTCGCAAAGCGGACAACAGCTGATGAAAGACGCGATCAAGGAGAAAGGACTTACCGGCATAGTGGTATGTTCGTGTTCCCCGAGAATGCACGAAACAACGTTCAGAAAAGCTGCGGAAAGCTGCGGCATCAACCCGTACATGGTTGAAATAGCGAACATAAGAGAACATTGTTCGTGGATACATAAAGATATAAAAGAGGCTACCGAAAAAGCTATAATACTTATGCGTACCGCGGTTGCGAAAGTCAATCTCGACAATTCGCTCACGGCAGGCACGAGCGACGTAGTTAAACGCGCTCTCGTAATCGGCGGCGGTATTGCGGGTATTCAATCCGCGCTCGATATAGCCGAAGCGGGATATGAAGTAGACATAGTCGAAAAAGCGCCTACTATCGGAGGGAAGATGGCGCAGCTCGACAAGACTTTCCCGACGCTCGACTGCGCGGCTTGTATTCTCACGCCGAAAATGGTTGAGGCTGCAAGCAACGAAAAAATCAAAATTTATTCTTTCTCGGAAGTTGAAAGCGTAAAAGGCTTCGTAGGAAACTTTACGGCTAAAATAAAGAAAAAGGCAAGATTCGTAGACGAAAATCTCTGCACCGGTTGCGGACTTTGTACGGAAAAATGCCCTTCGAGAAAGACTCCCAACGAATTTAACCGCGGCATGAACACCCGTTCGGCGGTATATATTCCGTTTGCTCAGGCGGTTCCGAAGCTCGCTATAATCGATCCTACCGCATGCTTGCATTTCAAAACCGGCAAGTGCGGTCTTTGCGAGAGAAACTGCTCGGCAAAGGCAATCAAATTCGACCAGCAGGACGAATATATCGAACAGAAATACGGCGCAATCGTAGTTGCTACCGGTTTCGACACGATTAAACTCGATAACTTCGGTGAATACGGTTACAACGAAAATCCGGATGTAATCACTTCGCTCGAGCTCGAAAGACTCATGAATGCGGCAGGTCCTACCGGCGGCGTGCTTCTCCGTCCTTCGGATAAACAGCATCCTAAGAAGATCGTATTCGTTCAGTGCGTCGGTTCGAGAGGTTTGCGCCCCTGCGATAAGCCTTACTGCTCGAAGATTTGCTGTATGTATACGGCTAAACACTCCATGCTTATCCGCGAAAAATATCCCGATACCGAAGTTACCGTATTCTATATCGACGTAAGAACGCCGGGTAAGAATTTCGACGAATTCTATCGCAGAGCGGTCGAACAGTACGGCGTTAACTATATCAAAGGTCAGGTAGGAAAAGTAGTCGAAAACGACGGTAAACTCACCGTTTACGGTTCAGACCTTCTTATGAACGAACAAGTCGTGATCGACGCCGACCTCGTGGTTCTCGCAACCGCAATCGAACCCGACAAGACGGCTAAGAGCGTGGCTACCATGCTTACCGCAAGCATAGACACGAACAACTTCTTCACCGAAGCTCACCCCAAGCTTCGCCCTGTAGAATCTCCTACGGCGGGCGTATTCCTTTCGGGCGTATGTCAGGGACCTAAGGATATTCCCGAAACGGTAGCTCAGGCAAGCGCGGCGGCTGTTAAGGTAGTAGGTTTGTTATCCAAGGATAAACTTACCTGCAATCCGTGCGTAGCGCATTCGGACGAAATGCTCTGCAACGGCTGCTCTTCGTGCGAGAAAGTTTGCCCTTACGGCGCAATAACTTATATAAACAAAGAAGTCAACGACCACGGCAAGAGAGAGGTAAGAAGACTTGCAAGCGTAAACGAAGCGGTTTGTCAGGGCTGCGGCGCATGCACGGTTGCTTGTCCTTCCGGCGCAATGGATTTGAAAGGCTTTACGAATAAACAGATTATGGCGGAGGTTGACGCGATATGCAAGTAGAAAACGGACAATTTAAACCGACTATCGTGGCGTTTTGTTGTAACTGGTGTTCCTATGCGGGTGCAGACCTTGCGGGAACGGGCAGAATGCAATATCCCGCCGAAGTAAAAATTATAAGAGTACCCTGCTCGTGCAGAGTTAATCCCATGTTCATTTTGCGCGCGTTTCAGCGCGGAGCGGACGGCGTAATCCTTTGCGGTTGCCATCCCGGGGATTGCCACTACACGACGGGCAACTACTATGCGAGAAGACGTATGACGATGCTCTTCGATTTCCTCGACTATCTCGGAATAGAAAAAGAAAGAACGAGAGTGGAGTGGGTATCCGCGGCGGAAGGCGCAAGATTCGCGTCCGTCATGAACGACTTCGTTAAAAAGGTAACCGAACTCGGTCCCAACAAGAGAATAACAGACCTCCGTTGCAAACCGGAAAAGGAGGGTGAATAATGCAGAAAGTAGTCGATATTATGAAAAAGAGGGCTCTTCAGCTTCTCGAACAGGGAACGGTAAACCGCGTTTTAGGCTGGAAAAACGGTGATTTCACCTACGACCAGACGCCCGCCGTTTTCAATTCGAAAGAAGAAGTAAACGAGCTTGTATATAATGATTTCAGCGCGGCAAATCTTTCCAAATATCTCATAGCGGAAACCAAAAAAGAAGGCAAAATTCTTGCGTTCTTAAAGCCCTGCGATACATACAGCTTCAATCAGCTTATAAAAGAACACCGCATTAATCGCGAGAACGTTTACGTAATCGGCGTCGAGTGTCAGGGTAAGGTGGACGTCGAAAAGGTCAGAGCTCTCGGAGCGAAAGGCGTTACCGGAGTCGAAGTCGACGGAGAAACCGTTACCGCGCACACCCTTTACGGAGATAAGACGTTTACCAAAGAAAGCGTTCTTATGGAAAAATGCCTCGCTTGCAAGGGTAAAACCCATATGGCTTACGACGAACTTATCATCGTAAACCCTGTAGAGGATAAGAAGAACGACAGATTTAAGCAGGTAGAAGAGCTTGAAAACATGACTCCCGACGAAAGATTCGCTTTCTGGCAAGGTCAGCTTTCCAAGTGCATAAGATGCAACGCCTGCAGAAACGTTTGCCCGGCGTGCAGCTGCCTTAAATGCGTGTTCGACAATCCGAATTCCGGTGTTGCAAGCAAAGCGGTGCCGGATACTTTCGAAGAACAACTCTTCCACGTAATCCGCGCGTTCCACGTTGCCGGCAGATGTACCGACTGCGGCGAATGCTCGAGAGTTTGCCCGCAGAATATTCCTCTTCACCTTCTCAACAGAAAGTTCATCAAGGATATAAATAAGTTCTACGGCGAATATCAGGCGGGTGCCGATACCGAAACCCGCGCTCCGCTCACAAACTTCACTAAAGAAGACGTAGAGCCGAGCGTCATCTCCGACAAAGGAGGTAAAGCATAATGTTGAAAATCAATAAAAGCAACCTCGAAAAGCTCTTTAACGCTATATCGGAGAAGCAGAATTTATACATTCCCTGCAACGTAAACGGCAAGACCAATTACGCTGTTTACGGCGAGGGCGCACAGGTTGACCTTGAAACTTTAAAGACGGTTAAATCTGCAAAGGAAGTATTCTTCCCTCAGTGCGAAGACATAGTTTCGTTCAAGAGAAACGGTAAAGCCGTAGAGGTTATCGACGTAAGAAAGGAAAGCGAAGATTTCACCGTTTTCGGCGTTCGCGCATGCGATCTTAAGAGTTTTGAAATTCTCGATACCGTATTCCTTTCCGAACCCGTAGATACGTATTATCAGACGAAGAGAGAACACGGAACGGTAGTAACTCTCGCTTGTAATTATCCCGAAGAATCCTGCTTCTGCCATACGTTCGGAATAAACGCTTCCGAGCCGAAAGGAGACGTTACTTGTTGGTTTGCAGGCGATTTCCTTTATTGGCAGGCTAATACAGAAAAGGGCTTAAATCTCACAAAAACCGTTGAATCCTTATTCGAAAAAGCTACGGCGAAAGACGAGAAAGAGGTTGAAACGGAAAAGAAAGAAATAGAAAAAAGAACGGAAAAACTTCCTCTTTACGACCTTACGACGGAAGGTTGGGGAAAGGACTCCGTACTTCTCGAAAAATTCAATTCGCCTCTTTGGCAGTCTCTTTCCGAGGCGTGCCTCGGCTGCGGCGCATGCACGTTCGTCTGCCCCACGTGTCAGTGTTACGATATTAAGGATTTCGATAAGGGACACGGCATACAGCGTTATCGTTGCTGGGACTCCTGCATGTACAACGACTTCACTATGATGGCCCACGGAACGCCCCGTCCCACGCAGATGCAGCGTTTCCGTCAGAGATTTATGCATAAGCTCGTATATTATCCTAAGAACAACGAAGGAACGTTCGGTTGCGTAGGTTGCGGCAGATGCGTAGAAAAATGCCCCATTCATATGAATATAACCAAGGTAATGAAAGCGTTCGGAGGAAAGAAAAATGACTAATGACAGACTTATACCGGTGCCGGGCGTTATAACCGAAATAAGAAGGGATACTCCCGACGTAAAAACTTTCAGAGTAGTAGGGCGTGACGGTAAAAAACCGTTCGTCAACATACCCGGTCAATGCGCGATGGTATCCGTACCTGGCGTAGGCGAATCCATGTTCTCCGTAACATCCTCGCCCGAAACTCCGTATATGGAGTTTTCCATTAAAAAATGCGGATGCGTTACAGAATGGCTCCACTCTGCGGAAGTAGGCACCGAAATAACCGTAAGAGGACCTTTCGGAAACGGCTTCCCCGTCAATACCGAATTCAAAGGTAAAAACCTTGTATTCATTGCCGGAGGTATCGGTCTCGCTCCTCTTCGTTCGGTAATCAACTACGTAAGAGCGAACAGAGCCGATTACGGTAAGGTAACCGTCGTTTACGGTTCGAGATCAAAAGACGACCTCGTCGATTTCGAAGAAATTAAGAACGAATGGGCTAACGAGAAAGATTTTACAGTATATCTGACAATCGACCGTCCGCAGGACACATGGGACGGACACGTAGGTTTCGTACCCGCATACGTAAAAGAGTTGAATCTCAGAACGAGTGACACCGTAATCCTCTGCGGTCCTCCGATAATGATTAAGTTCACGCTTGCGGCTCTTATCGAACTCGGGTTTGAAAAAACTCAGGTTTACACCACTATGGAGCTTCGCATGAAATGCGGCATAGGCAAGTGCGGCAGATGCAACATAGGCGATAAATATGTCTGCAAGGACGGACCTGTTTTCCGTTGTGATCAGATAGACGAAATGCCTAACGAATATTAATACGCTCGAACAGATTGTTTTGGAGGTCACTATTTTAAAATGGAAAAAAATGTAGATATTTTTCTTTACGGAAAAAAATACAGCGTACCCGAAAGTCTTACAATAATGGGCGCTATGGAATATGCGGGGTATCGTCTTGTTCGCGGTTGCGGTTGCAGAAACGGCTTTTGCGGCGCGTGCGCTACGATATACAGAATAAAGGGCAAACAGGAGCTTCACGCCTGCCTCGCCTGCCAGACTCAGGTTCAGGAGGGAATGTACATAGCTACGCTCCCGTTCTTCCCGCTCGTAAAGCAGGTTTACGATATCAATAAAATCAAGCCCGAACAGCAGATTATGATGCAGCTTTACCCCGAAATCTACGCTTGCGTAGGTTGTAACGCCTGCACCAAGGCTTGCACGCAGGGGCTCAACGTAATGCAGTACATCGCATACGCTCAGCGCGGCGACTTCAAAAAGTGCGCGGAGGAATCTTTCGACTGCGTTATGTGCGGAGTATGTTCTTCGCGTTGTCCCGCGGGCATTTCGCATCCGCAGGTCGCTCTTCTCGCCCGCAGACTTAACGGTAAGTATCTCGAACCCAAGAGCGAACACCTTCTCGAGAGAGTAAAGGAAATCGCAGAGGGCGGCTATGATAAACTCATCGAGGACATTATGAATAAGCCTTTGGACGAGATTAAAGAGCTTTACAATACAAGAGAAATCGAAAAATAAGGAGAAGCACTATGTATACACCGGAAATGCTTGAATCTATAAAGAAAGTTGAAGCAACGAGAGGCGAACGCATAGGCGCAAACCTCCGCAGAATGACCGCCGACGAAAAGGACGCGGTTTTAAAGGCTTTTCACCCCGACTATAAGGAAAGCGCGTTCACCACTTTGAAAGTCGGAGCGAATAAGGGCGAAAAAGTTCCTCTCGAACTCGAAGCCACGTTAGAGGGTAAAAGCCGTATTCTCGGCAAAAAAATCAATCTCGATAAAATCGATTACGACGTAGACGTTCTCGTTATCGGAGGCGGCGGAGCAGGTTCTTCGGCTGCAATCGAGGCGAACGAAGGCGGCGCGAACGTTATGATGGTAACAAAGCTCCGTATAGGCGACGCCAACACGATGATGGCAGAAGGCGGCATTCAGGCTGCAGATAAACCTAACGACAGCCCCGCTCAGCACTATCTCGACGCGTTCGGCGGCGGACACTTCGCAGCAAAGCCCGAGCTTTTGAGAAAGCTCGTTATGGACGGTCCCGAATGTATCGAATGGCTCAACGAGCTCGGCGTAGAGTTCGACAAAGCTCCTGACGGAACGATGATTACCACGCACGGCGGCGGCACTTCGAGAAAGAGAATGCACGCGGCTAAGGACTATTCGGGCGCGGAAATCATGAGAACGCTTCGCGACGAAGTTTTGAACCGCGGTATTCCCGTAGTAGACTTTACTTCCGCTATAGAGCTTATCAAGGACGATGAAGGCAAAATTGCCGGAGCCGTTCTCCTCAATATGGAAACCAACGAAATTCTTATCGCGCGCGCAAAAACGGTTATAATCGCAACGGGCGGCGCGGGAAGAATGCACTATCAGGGCTTCCCGACATCCAACCATTACGGCGCAACGGCGGACGGGCTCGTTCTCGCTTATCGCGCGGGTGCAAAGCTCCTTTATCAGGATACTTTGCAGTATCACCCGACCGGCGCGGCTTTCCCGTCTCAGATATTCGGCGCGCTTGTTACCGAAAAGGTTCGTTCTCTCGGCGCGCAACTCGTAAACAGCGAGGGCGAAGCATTTATGAACCCGCTCGAAACTCGTGACGTTTCCGCTTCTTCCATTATCAGAGAATGCACGGAAAGAGGCAAGGGCGTTAAGACTTCTCAGGGCGAAGGCGTATGGCTCGATACCCCGATGATAGACATTATCGGAGGAGAAGGCACAATTGAAAAGCGCATTCCCGCAATGATGAGAATGTTCGGCAAATACGGCATAGATATAAGAAAACAGCCTATTTTGGTTTATCCTACGCTTCACTATCAGAACGGCGGTATAGATATAACCGTGGACGGCATGAGCTGCATTCCCAACCTTTACGTCGCAGGCGAAGCGGTAGGGGGAATACACGGCAGAAACAGACTTATGGGCAATTCTCTTCTCGACGTAGTCGTATTCGGCAGAAACGCGGGACAGCACGCTGCGGAAAAATGCAAAACCGTAAAACTCGGCAAGCTCACGCTCAAACACGTTGAAGAGTTCGAGAAAGAAGCCGCAAAGGCTGTTCCCGGCGAACGTAAAATTTCGCCTATACTTCTTCCCGATTACACAAGGAAGGATATGTAATTAAAAATTAAGAGGAAATATAACATTATAATGAATAGTTTACTTGCATTCAGCGACGTGTTGTCTATAAGCGGAATAACCGCGGTAATTTGCGGCTGTTTCCTTATAGCGACAATCGGCTATCTTTTGGGGAGGATAACCGTAAAAGGCGTTTCGCTCGGCACGGCAGGGGTGTTCCTTGTTGCAATCGGGTTCGGATTCCTTTTCGCTATTCCGGGACTTAAAGACCTCGACTTTTTAAAGAACTTCTATATACCCGATTCGTCCGCAACCGCTTATAAGTATTACAACGAAATCGACAGTTTAGGTTTGATTTTGTTCGTTACCGCGGTCGGATACATAGCCGGTCCCACATTTTTCAGAAATCTGAAAAAGAACGCCACAAGCTACGTTCTTCTCGGCGCAATCATCATTTTATCCGGCGTTCTCGTAGCTGTCGGATTTGCGTTTTTGCCGGATATAGGTTCCGGCTTCAGCGCGGGCATTCTCTCGGGCGCGCTTACTTCCACCCCCGCGTTTTCCGCGGCGGAGGAAGCCGCAAAAGCCGCCGGACAGGACGTTGCAATGGTCGCTCTCGGTCACGCAATCGCATATCCTTTCGGCGTTGTAGGCGTTGTTCTCTTCGTTCAGCTCGTTCCTAAAATAATGAAGGCGAACAAAGAAGAGGAAATCGCAAAAATGCTTTCCGTTTCCACGGGCGAAGAAAAGGCGGAAGAGAAAAAGCTCTTCAGTATCGACGAGTTCGGTCTTGCCGCTTTCGGCTTGGCTGTCGTGCTCGGCATAATTCTCGGTAAACTCACCGTAACTATCGGTTCGTTGAAGTTTAACCTCGGTACCACCGGCGGTCCGCTTATCGTAGCTTTGATTTTCGGTCACTTCGGAAGAATAGGCAAAATCTCTCTCAAAGTTCCCGAACATACACTTAAAGTGTTCAGAGAATTCGGTCTTATGCTCTTCCTTATCGGCGCGGGCGTAAGAGGCGGCGTAAGCCTTCTCGAAAAAATTCTCGCCGGCAACTTCGATCCGATGCTTATCCTTTGGGGATTCATAGCCGGCGCGATTATGACCGTCGTTCCGATGATAATCGGTTTCTTCTTTGCGAAGAACGTTCTGAAGCTTCCTTTGTTCAACAACCTCGGTTCGATCACCGGCGGTATGACGTCTACTCCGGCTCTCGGTTCGCTCTGTCAGGTAGCCGGTACTGATAACGTTGCAGGCGCGTATGCGGCAACCTATCCTATCGCTTTGATACTTATAGTCATTGCGTCGAATCTTATAGTCACGTTGATATAGCGTCGTGAAACAATAAAACATGAAAGTCCCTTTTTTCACACGAAAACAGGGACTTTTTTCATGCAAAAAATATATTGTTAAAAATGAATGTCGCTCCTTTTTTGCACGCTTGAAAATAATGCTCCCTTTTTTTAGCAAAAACCATTGACAAGCCGATATTTTCGTGATACAATTTAAAACGAAAGCAAAAGAAAGTAAATGCTTTCGATAATTTTCAAATCAAGGAAGCAAAACAAAAAATGGAAAAGGTAAGAATTGCTTTAATCGGTTCCGGCAGGGCGGGAATGATCCATGCTCGCAATTTTGCGGGAAGGGTGTCTTTTTGCACTCTTACTGCAGTATGCGACGCTTTTCCCGAGGCTGCGGTCGCCGCGGCTAAAGAACTCGGAGTCGAAAGATACGAAACAGATTACGAGAAGATTATTTCGGACGAAAATATCGACGCCGTAGTTATCGCCACACCGACAAAGTATCACTGCGAGATAGCCGTAAAAGCGGCAAAGGCTGGTAAACACATTCTCTGTGAAAAGCCTATGGCAATGACCGTTGACGAGTGCGATTTGATGTACAGAACCGCTAAGGAATGCGGCGTCGTTCTTCAAATAGGTTTTATGAGAAGGTTCGACGCGTCTTTTATCGCGGCAAAAAAGATGGTAGACGAGGGCAAAATAGGCGACGTGGTTATGGTTCGCTCGAACACGCGCGGACCGAGTATTCCGAAACCTTGGATGTACGATATTTCAAAGAGCAACGGACCGCTTGCCGAAGTAAACAGCCACGATATAGATACGCTCAGATGGTTCACCGGAAGCGACTTTAAAACCGTTTACGCCACTGCGGGGAATTTCCGTTGTCCGGACGCGAAAAATGAGTTCCCGGATTTTTACGACAACGTAACGCTTAACGCTAAGTTCGAAAACGGTTGCCTCGGAATAATCGACGGAGCTCAGGGCGTTTTGTACGGATACGACGCACGCTGCGAAATTCTCGGCACTAAAGGTTGCATATATCTCGGCAACACCAAAGAAAACTCGGTAACTCTTTGTACTTCGGATATGCAAAAGAGCGAAGAATACGTAAACAGTTGGAGGAACCTTTTTACAGACGCATATCTTGCGGAAGACCGTGATTTCGTTGAAACGATACTCGAAGGCAGAGAGCCTAAAGTAAACGGTTACGACGGCAAAATGGCTGTTTTAACGGTAAACGCGGGCAATTTATCTATAAAAGAAAACAAAGTAGTAGAAATAAACAAAGACAGTATTTTCGTTCGTTGAATTTAAACGAAAAAAGGGAGTAATATGTTAGCAGCAAGAATGTACGGCGCGAACGATCTTCGCGTAGAAGAAATTCCCGTTCCCGAAGTAGGAGACGGAGAAGTTTTAATAAAAATCAAAGCGGCCGCGGTATGCGGAACGGACGTGAGAATGCTTTCTTTCGGCGCAAGCGGAATAGACGAGAGCAATCCTCGCGTTTTAGGGCACGAATTTGCCGGTATAATCGATAAAGTCGGCAAAAACGTAAAAGGATACAAGGTGGGCGACAGAGTTGCCGTAGCGCCGAATTTCGGCTGCGGTATCTGCTCTCAGTGCATAAAGGGCAACGGACATTTGTGCGCCGATTACAGAGCGACGGGTATCAATACGGACGGCGGATTTGCCGAATACTGTCTTATCCCGGAAGACGCGGTGAGAGGGGGCAATATATGTTTGCTTCAGGACGACGTTTCGTTCGAAGAGGGCGCGATAAACGAGCCTCTTTCGTGCGTATATAACGGCTTCGAGCATGCTTCCGTTCATCCCGGCGACGTAGTGCTTGTCGTAGGCGCGGGGCCTATAGGCATAATGCACTGCAACCTTGCGCTTATGGCGGGCGCGGTCGTATGCCTTAACGACGTTTCGGTGGAAAGACTTGAAAACGCAAAGAAGATTTTCCCGAAGTTGAACATCGTATCGGGTAACCCCGAGGAAACCGTCATGAAGCTTTCCGGCAACGCGGGTGCGGACGTCGTTATAACGGCTTGCCCCGTTCCTTCCGTTCAGGTACAGGCGCTTGAGCTTGCCGGCATTGGGGGAAGGGTTATATTCTTTGGCGGAATACCCGCGGGCAAGGAACCCGTAGGCATAAATACCAACCTGATTCATTACAAACAGCTGATCGTTTCGGGAACTACCAGGGCAAGTCTTTCTCAATACAGAAAAACTCTCGATTTCGTTTCGAAAAAGGTGCTTGACGTTAAGCCGCTTATAACGAATTATTTTACTTTGTCCGAAATAGACAAAGCTTTCGATTACGCAAAGCGCGGCGTCGGTTATAAAAACGTAATTAAGTTATGAAAAAACGGTTTCCTTTGTTCGTCGGCGCGGATATAGGCACGCAAGGAACGAAAAGCGTCGTTTGCGACGTCGACGGCAATATTATCGGAGAGGGATTTGCTCCTTCTTCTCTCGTATATTCGGATAACGGCGGTGTATGGGAAGCCGCCGAGGGTATACTTGCCGGAGTCGTTGCTTCTTTAAAGAAAGCCGTATCCGTCGCCGGCGTAAATCCGAGAGACGTAGCCGCTTTGAGTTTCGATTCGCAGATGGCGGGACTTATGGCGATAGATAAAGATTTCAACGCCGTTTTGCCGCTCGATTCCTGGCTCGACGAAAGGTGCGCGCCGTATACGGACGAATTGAGGGAAAAACTCGGAGACGACGCGATTTTAAAAAGCGGCGGACAGTTCGTGCATTCGCATGCTTCGAGAATGTTGCGGCTTAAAAGGGAATGCCCCGAGCTATACGAAAAAACGGCAAAGTTCATTCAGCCGAATGCCTTCGTCGCAGGGAAAATCTGCGATTTAAAGGCGGAAAAAGCGTTTATCGATTACACGTTTTTGCATTTTAACGTGTTTTCGGATAATCTAAACAAACGTATAGACGGCGATAAACTCGCTTTATTAGGTATTTCCGAAGATAAAATGCCGAAAATCGTTTCTCCTTTCGACGAAGCAGGGAAGACGAGTAAGACGTTCGAAGAAGAAACGGGTATCTCGGAAGGTACGCCGGTATTTGCAGGTTGCGGAGATACCGCGGCTTCCGCGCTCGGCTCCGGCATTACGAGAAAAGGTCTTGCGTACGATGTAGCGGGTACGGCTTCCGTATTTGCCTGTTGCACGGAGAAATTCGAGCCGGACGTAAAGAATAAAACGCTTCTTTACGCGCGCAGCGCGATAGACGGATTGTATACTCCGCTCTCCTACGTGTCGGGCGGGGGATTGTGTCTGAAGTGGTTTTCGGAGATTACGGGAGCCGGATACGACGTTCTTGACAAAGAGGCGGAAAACGCTAAAGCCGCAGAAGAGGGATTGTTCTTTATTCCGCATTTTTCGGGCAGATCGTTTCCTCTTGACGACGGTATGCGCGGCGGATTTGTCGGAATAACGCAAAAAACCACGCGCGGCGCGATGTACCGCGCAATAATGGAAGCGTTGGCTTTCGAATATAGGATTTATTCGGATATACTCGCCTCGTGCGGGGCAATAGATAATATATCTGCCGTTTACGGGGTAGGCGGCGGCGCGAAAAGTCGGGTGTTTTCGAAAATAAAGGCAGATATTTTAAACGCAGAGTATCGCGCTTTGAAAATTGCGGATTCCGCTCCGCGCGCGGCGGCTGTTATAGCGGCTTCGGGCGCCGGATTTTTAAACGAGCCGATAGCGGAGTTTTTTTCGCCGGAGAGAATAAAGGCGGAAAGTTTTATGCCCGACGGAAAAAGGTACTCGGGGCTCGAAAAAGAATATTTAAATGCCGCGGAGTGTTCTTACAGACAAAAGCGGTTTGAAAGGAGATAAAAATGATTACTAAACAGCAACTCGCTAAATATTTCGACCAGACTCTTTTAAAGCCTTTCGTAACGGAAGAAAGACTTAAAGAATTTTGTCTGGAAAGCGATAAATACGGTTTTGCCATGGTTGCGATAAATTCCGCGCCCGTGGCGTTTTGTAAAAACGTTTTGAAGAACAGTTCCGTTCACGTCGGGGCTGCTATCGGTTTCCCTTTGGGGCAAACGACAATCGAAGATAAAGTTTTCGAAACGGAACAGGCAATAAAAGACGGAGCGGACGAAATCGACTACGTGGTAAACCTCGTAAAGCTTAAAAGCGGAGATTTAAATTATGTCGAAGAAGAGATGAGCCGTATCGTAAACGTGTGCAGAAAAAATAAAAAAATTTCAAAAGTTATCTTCGAAAATTGCTACTTGACCGACGACGAAAAAAGAACGCTTTGCCGTATCGCTCTTAAGGTAAAGCCGGACTTTATTAAGACGAGTACCGGGTTCGGAACGCCTGCTGCGGGAACGCCGGTGGGAGCGACCGTAGAGGACGTAAAACTTATGAAGAGCGAAGTAGGCGACGCCATAAAAGTAAAGGCTGCCGGCGGAATAAGAACGCTTAAAGACGCGCTTGCGATGATAGAAGCCGGTGCGGAGAGAATAGGCACGAGCGCGGGCGTTTCAATTCTCGAAGAGTTGGAAAAAAATTCCGGGAACAAGTAAAGCGCTCAGTTGTCCGAAATGTTTTTTTGTTTTTTCGTAAGCGGGGTTTACATATACTTCGCCACTTAGATTTAAACGGTTGAAATAATCGCGAAAACGGAGTATAATAGTAAAAAACAAATCGGAGAAAATTATGGAAGACAAGCTGTTTTATACCGAGGAGAGAAGAGCCGAAATACTTTCCGACCTGAGAGTGACGAGAAAAGTATCCGTCAACGAACTAAGCGCGAAATACTCCGTTTCGTCGGCAACCATCAGAAGCGATTTGGCGGAACTTGAGGCGCAGGGACTTTTAAAAAGAACTCACGGCGGAGCAATACCCGTAAGCGGAACTTCGCTTGAACTCGGTTACGGCGAAAAAGAGAGAATTCATAAATCGGAAAAGCTGCGTATAGCCGCAAAAGCCGCGGAGTGCGTTTCGGACGGAGATACGATAGCCGTCGATTCCGGTTCCACCGCTTATTTTTTTGCCGAAATGTTATCGGAAAAAAAGAACCTCACGGTAGTTACTTACGATATGCGTATAGCAGGCGTTTTCGACGCTTTCGAAGGCGCGAAAGTAATACTTGCCGGAGGGGTTTTGCGTAAGGGATTTTACTCCTGCGTTGGGGAATTCACGACAACGACTTTAAATCAGCTGAACGTCGATAAAACGTTTATAGCTACAAACGCGATAAGCAAAAAGGGAAATCTCGGTACGCCCGATCCGTTGCAGGCGGAAGTCAAAAAGAAAATGCTGGAGATAGGCGCGCGGAAATATCTTCTCGCGGACGGCTCCAAATTCGAAACGACTTCTCTTGTCGATTTTGCGTCGATAGGCGATTTCGACGTCATCATTACAGATGATTCCGCTCCCAAAGAGAGGGTGGAAGAAATTAAAGAAAAAGGTATTGAAATAATTACCGTGTAACGCGCAGACGAACGAAAAACGTCAATTCCGAGTGCTGTTACAAAGAGGTTAAATATGAAAGACATTCAAAAAAAAGCTAAAGAAAACGCCTTGAAATTATACGAGGCGGCTCACATCGTTTTAAACGAAGAAGAAAAGAACAGGCTTGAATTCTGCGATTACGGCCTTAACGATTTCGATAAAATAGGAACGATAATTCTTATTTACGTAAACACCGCGCGCGTTTGCGCAAAGGAAATGGCGCTTACTCCTTATCAGATTTGCCCCGAACACATTCACCCTCAGCTCGGAGATTATCCCGGCAAAGAGGAAACCTTCCGCTGCAGATACGGCGAAGTTTATCTTTATGTTCCGGGCGAACCTACCGTGAACCCGCACGCCGTCGTTCCCGAAGATAAAAAAGATACTTTTACCGTTTGGCACGAAATTCTTTTGCGCCCCGGAGAACAGTATACTTTAAAGGAAAAAACTCTTCATTGGTTTCAGGCAGGCCCTCAGGGCGCGGTTATTTCGGAGTTTTCTACGCCGAGCTTTGACGATAAAGACATTTTTACCGATCCCGCAATTAAGCGTGTGGGAAAATTTGACTAAAAAGAAAAAAATAATCTCCCGTCGGTGAGTTTTTCGGCGGGAGATTTTTTTACGCGTAATTTCTTTTTCATTCTCTTTGAACTCTCTTTTGAGATTGCAAATATCAAAAAGAGTAGAAGCTTCTCGTGGAATTCCTTATCGTGAGAACGGACGGAAGGACTATATGATTTTTGTTTGTGGGAAAGCGGTGTATCAAGCCGGAAAGGGAGTTCGCCGCAGCCTCTCCTATAAGCGTCGGATTTTGCTTTATCGCGGTTAGTTTAATTTCCATAAACTCGGTCATGTCGTAAAAGTCGTCTTCGTACCCGACGATAGAAATGTTTT
The DNA here is from genome assembly GCA_022768945.1 of Christensenellaceae bacterium. Taxonomy (GTDB): domain Bacteria; phylum Bacillota; class Clostridia; order Christensenellales; family Borkfalkiaceae; genus RGIG3732. The sequence goes on from JALEKY010000024.1 coordinate 62,172, forward strand.
GAGGTATTTTTTTACCGAGTTTGTTCAGAATTTTTAAAACAGACAGAGTTAACGCCGAACTCATAACGACTACGGAGGTAAGGCGTTTGTTGTTTTTTAAATACGTTTCGATTAGTTTGTCTTTTTCTTCATCGGAAGAATTAAACGGTATAGTCAGGCAGTACGCCTTATGAAAGGGTACCGAAAAGCTCTTTATAGCCGAGCGATAACCGAGAATTCTGTCCGGAACGCTGTTGTTTTCGTTTGCGGACGGACAAATTATGCCTATATTTTTGTGTCCTATGTGCAGCAATCTGCTCGTCGCGTTTTCTATGTCGATAAAACCGTTGGAAGAAACGGAAATAAATCTGTCTCCGTAAATCTGCGCGTCTATAAACACGGAGGGGAGGGAGTTCGTTTTCAAAAGAGAAAGAGTTTCCCTGCAGTTAATGTTGTCCGCAAGATACATTATTACGCCTTTTACCGAAGCGGATATAGCCCTGTTTACGCATTCGGCTTCTTTAATCGTGCTTTTTTCACTGCAAAAAACAAGAGTAGAGAATTGGTTTCTGAACGCTTCCCGTTCGATTGTGTGAATGACGTCCTGCATAAATCTGCTCGATAAATCGGGCACAATTACGGCTATAATATCCGGAACGATGGCTTTTACTCGTCTGATAAGTCTTTCCGCGTCTTTGGATATAAACGCGCCGCTTCCCTTTACCGTATAAATGTAGCCTTTTGCTTTAAGACTGTCCAGCGCGGGGCGGCAGCATTGCCTGCTTACGCCGAGAAGCCTGCACAGCGCGTTTTCGCTCGGGAGCTTTAAATTAGCCTCCGCGGAATGCTGTTCTATATAGTTTAAAAGATATTGTTCTACCTTGTTCGTTTTAGTTGACATTACAAGTTCCTCAAATTCATTGTATATGAAAAAACAAAATTTGTCAATGCAAAAGAAAGCGTAAAAATACATTTTTCGCAAAATAAAATCTGTAATTACAAGTTTTTTAGAAACGGTCAAAAAATACATTAAAAAACGTAAAAACTGCAAAAAATCGATATTTACAAATAAAAAGAATAGTGATAAACTATATGTGCGACAACAGAATGAGAAAAGAATATCCGAACGATCGGCTTTTTAATTTGCAAGCTTGAGATAAACGATAATTTAACGCGTAGTTCTGTTAACGGAGGATTATTTAATGAGCAACAACATCATAGAAGATTCAAAATTCCGCCATCGTTTCGGGTTGAAGGGCGTATCCAGCGCGATAACCGGGCAAAAGGTTTTCGGTGAAGCGAAGTGGAAAGGCGCGAAAACAGGCTACGTGTGGACTTTGAGCGAATGGGCTTCGAAGCATCTGTTTCTCGAAGAGATGAACGAAGAAATCATCGAAGACGGCATAGACTTTTGCAATGAGGCTAAATCGGTAAAAGTTTATCCCGGCAAGGGAAAAATTTCTCTCGCGATAGATTCGAGAAAGGAATACGACGGGCACAGAAAGGAGGGCGACTCCTGGGCGCATCTGCTTTTGGAACAAGCCGTTCCGATGGAAAAAAGAGTGTCTCTGAGTAAAATGGATAAGCTGTTTATGGAAATATCGTTCAACATTACAAAGTGCGATATTTATATGACGCCCGAAGAATTCAAACCCGGTTTGCACAGCGCGCAGGTCAGTTGGTTTCTGACCGTCGAAAACGGAAAAGGTAAGGTTTTCGACATAGAGGGCAGACCTGATTATATGTGGTTCGGCGTGCCGATTTACGATTACAGATACAACAAAATAGAAGGTCCGCAGGTGTTCCTCGATCACGGAACCCAAAAAGTCATTTACGGAATGAACAGGGGCGACTTTCTGACCGAGCCCGTCGAAATAGGCAAGAACTACCGTTTTAAAATCGACGTATTGCCCGAAATAAGGAAAGCTTTCGATATAGCGAAACGTCAGGGTTGGCTGAAAGGCGCAGGCTGGGAAGACATGGCGGTAGGTTCCATGAATATAGGCTGGGAAGTTCCCGGCACGTTCGACTGCGAACTTAAAATAGATAAAATCGGTATAACGTATACGCCGAAAACGGAAGAAGAAAAAAATCAATAAAGGAGCGAAAAAATGAAAAGAACTTATACCAGATGCGATTGCCCTGACGAGGAAATATACGTTTCCGAAAACGACGGTTACTATAATCTTTATTTAAAAAACAAATATTACGAAGAAAATACGATAAAAGATCAACCCGCGGTAAAAACCGTGCCCGACAGAGAGGCTATTCTTAAAGCTTTGCCCGAAATGATATGGGAAGGACGCGATACCGCGGTTGAAGCTTACAAATACGCGTGGGATCTCGCTTTTAAACACGTAAAGTATCCCACTCCCGAAAACGATTTCGTAAAAAGCTATATCGATACGTCGTTCAATATGAGCACGTTTATGGGCGACTCTTCCGCGATGATGGAGTTTACGAAATATTCTAACCACCTTTTCGAACTCAGAGGAACGCTTGAAAACTTCTATAGGAAACAGCATATAGACGGTTTTATCTGCAGAGAAATCCGCGGAGATAACGGCGACGACAGATTCCATCGTCACGATCCGATAAGCGTAGGTCCCGTCTGGCTCGGTCTTACAGAATGGGATTTGTACGAGTACAACGGAGATAAAGAAAGACTCGAGAGAGTTTTCGCTCCGCTTATGGGGCTTCATATGTGGCTTAAGAAATTCCGCACGAATCCCGACGGAAGCTATTGGTACACCGGACTTTCTTCCACGATGGACAATCAGACGAGAGTTCCCGAAAACTACAGTTTAAGACTCGATCATGCGGGAATGAGCTGGCTTGACGCGAACTTCGCTCTTCTTCTCGACGCGGACGCGTTAATCGCGATGGGTAAGGTTCTCGGCAGAGAGGACGAAACGGCAGAGCTGAAAAAAGAAAGAGAATTCTTGCTTAAATACCTTGTAGAAAAGCATTGGGATAAAAAACGCGGCTTCTTCTACGACGTAAACGCGGACGGCAGCTTCAACGATTGCAAGTCGATCGGCGCGTTCTGGGCGCTACACGTAAAGGGAATGCCGAAAGAAATAATCGAAGAGCTTGTAAAGCATCTTATGAACGAAAACGAGTTCAACAGAATGAACCCCGTTCCGTCGATTTCGGCGGACAGCGAAGGTTACTCTTCCAACGGTTTGTATTGGAGAGGGGGCGTATGGGCTTGCACCAACTACATGGTTATGAAAGGTCTCGTAAAGTGCGGCTATTACGATTACGCTTACGAACTCGCAAAAAAGCACAATAAATGCGTTGTGGGAATGTTCGAAAAAACCGGAACTTTATGGGAATGCTCCGCTCCGGACGAAATGGAATTGTCTCGTCCCAGCGCGCCCGAATTCGTAGGTTGGGCTGCTCTTTCCGTTATATCCGACGTTTTCGAATTCGTGTTCGGCATTACGCCCGATCCTATCAACGGCAAAATAACGTGGCACGTTAACCTTACGGAGGAGCACGGAATAAGTAAATATCCGTTCGGCGGTCAGCTTCTCGATATTAAATGCGCAAAGAGAAATTCTCAAGACGAAGAACCCGTTATCACCGTAACCGGCGGGCACGCTGACGTAGTCGTTCTTTGGAACGGGAAGGAAAAAACTCTTCGTTTTTAAAGAAAACGAGTAGGGATTCTGCAAACAACTTAATTAAAAGGCTTTGCGG
>JALEKY010000032.1 GCA_022768945.1 Christensenellaceae bacterium
TTGTCAGACCATATCGAGTATTTTCATATAAAGGACGCGTTATATGCGGGCGCGATAGTTCCCGCAGGCAAGGGCGAAGCCAAGATAAAAGAAATTCTCGATGACTACAAGGAAAACGGCAGGAAAGATACGTTTATTACCTTAGAGCCGCATTTGCAGACTTTTTCGGGGCTTAACGCGCTTGTCGGAAAGAGTTTCGACAACCCTTATAAATACGAAAATCAAAAAGCGGCGTTTACGGATGCAGTTGAAAAATTGAAAGGCTTATTATGAAAACTTTTGTAAAAGATAAATTAGAAGTAAAAATTTTTGAAAACAGAACGCTTATGGGTGAAGCCGCTGCGAAAGATATTTCGGGTAAAATCAAAGAATTGCTTGCCGAAAAGCAAGAAATCAATATGATTTTTGCCGCCGCACCCTCGCAAAACGACGTATTGAAGGCATTAGTTGAGGACAAAACCATAGAGTGGAACAGGGTAAACGCTTACCACATGGACGAATATATCGGTCTTGATAAAAACGCTCCGCAAGGTTTCGGCAATTTCCTTAAGGTTCACATTTTCGGACTTGTTCCGTTCAAAAGCGTTAACTACATAGATATAACGGCAACCGATCCCGAAAAGGAAGCCAAAAGATACGGAGAGTTGTTAAAAGCGAACCCGACTGATATAGTGGTAATGGGTATAGGCGAAAACGGACACATAGCATTCAACGATCCCGACGTTGCCGATTTTAACGATAAAAAGGTTGTTAAACCCGTTAAACTCGATGAAATTTGCCGCAATCAGCAAGTGAACGACGGTTGTTTCAAGGCGATTGACGAAGTGCCTACGCACGCAATGACTTTAACCGTTCCCACGCTTGTAGCTGCTCCGTGGCTGTTCTGTATAGTTCCTGCGGCAACTAAGGCAAAAGCGGTTTACGAAACTATAAACGGCAGTATAGACGAGCATTGCCCCGCGAGCATTTTAAGAACGAGAGATAACGCAAAATTATATCTCGACGATAAGAGTTCGGCATTATTATGATTGAAATAAAAAGTAATAAAATAATAACCCCAAACGGTTTGCGTTCGGGGTATTTATATATCGATAACGGAATTATCGATTGTTTTTCGGAAAAAAAGAAATGTGCGGACGAATATTTTGATTTTAACGGGAAATATGTTTCACCGGGATTTATAGATTTGCACACTCACGGCGCAGGCGGTTACACTCTTTACGTTGTCGATTACGAAAAACCCGAGGACAGAGTCGTGTCATTCGGCAGCGAGCACGGGCTTCCTACCGAAATAGAGCTTACGCTTAACGACGGCTCGAAAGTCACAGGCACAATCACCTGGACGGGAGAGTACAATAAAGAACTCGCCGGCACGTACAGGCTCGAAGGCATTATCTCCTACAACGGCGCAATAGGCAACGGAAGCACTATTTTTGACGGAATAGGCGATAAAATTACCGCTACCGTAACAGTAAGGGACGAAATTAAAATAATAAAGAACTTTACCAAAGTTGCGGACGTAAGAATTAAAGTCGGCGACGAATATTCCGATAAACTCGCCACCACGTTCGTTTTAAGCGTTTACAGCGAGTATTATAAGACCACGCAGGAAATAACCGTACAAATTCTCTGGAGCGGTAAAGTCAACGTTCTCGTACCCGGCACATATACGCTTACCGCAACGCCGGTAGGTTCGTATCGGTTCGACGAAAATATCGACGAGAATATCCTTAAAGTAAATGTAATCGTCGAAGAAACTTCTTCCGGTAGCTCTTCTTCCGACGACGAAAGCGGCTGTTTCTCCGCGGCAAGCGGAGCGGGTTTAATGTCCGTAATCGTTCTCGGAATGGCTCTCGTAGCTTTCAAAAAACGTAAAAACAATAACTAAACAATAAAAAAAGGGGGCTGCCGCTTATAACGGCAGTCCCGACACTTTAAAAAAATCGTTCGGAATAATAAGCGAAAAGTGCAAAAAACGAACTTAGTCGGCATATACAAGTTTTTTTCTCCGTGATATAATCGGGGTAATTTAACCGACGCGGTTTTGTCTGCGCGGGATTTATTATTCGGAGGTTGCTTTAACTATGGAAATTAAAAGAAAATTTGACAGATTTACCGTTATCCTCAGCGACGTGGTATCGCCCGATTCAAACGTGAATATCGGCGGAGGAACAGAAAGGACAAAAGAGATTCAAAGCGTTTTAGACCTTGCCGTCGAGCGCGGAGGCTTGCACCTTATAGTTGACGGCGCTTATTATACCGATACTCTTAAAGTGCATTCTCACACCACTATAGAATGCGTAAACGAAAGTTGCGGGTTCTTTTTAAAGGATCACGTAACGCGCTCTTTGATAGTCAACGCAAACTGCCGCCCGAACGGCGAAAGGTTGGACGAAGATATTCACTTTATCGGCGGAACTTACAATTTCAACTGCACAAAGCAGGAGCATCATGTCGAAGTCCCCGAGGGCACGGACGACGTTTCCTCCATGGCGGAATACGGGAATACCGGCTTCCGCATTTTCGGCGTGAAAAATTTCTCTCTGTATAACGTAGTTCTTAAAGACCAGAGAACTTACGCGCTCGCCTGCGGAAACGCCGAGTACGTGAATATGGAAAACGTAAGGATAGAATTGCCGAACATAATGTTTGCTCAGAATCAGGACGGACTGCACTTTTTCGGCGAATCGCGCTTTATAACGCTAAGGAATATCTGCGGTTGCGCGGGCGACGACCTTATTGCGTTCGCCTGCGACGAGCTTGACGGTGTATCGAGCATTACGGACGTTCTCGTGGACGGCGTTAAAATGAACGATTCCGATCAGGGCATACGCCTTTTGTCGCACGGCAAGGGCATGCTCGACAGGGTGATAATCCGTAACGTTACGGGCACGTATAAAAGTTACGGCTTCTTTATAAATCCCTGGGTAAATCCTCAGTATAAAGAAGATGAAAGATATGGTCACATAGGTTCTATAACAATCGAAAACGTGGACGTAAAACAGCAGGGAAGGAAGTACGATTACACAAGACCCATGCTTTTCCGTTTAGGCGGCGTTATAGATACGTTGAGGCTGTTCGATATACATTTCGTAAATTCCGACTGCGGTTCGGACTTTATGCAGATAGGCTCCGATTATATTTTTTTTGAAGAAAAAGGCAACGACTGCAAAACGCAAATCAAAAACCTTTTGCTTAAAGATATTCACATAGAGAAAGACGAAAAGCTCGATACGAGAGGAATAGTGATAAAAGAGAGCGCCATAGATAATCTGATTATCGACGGGCTTCTTACCGACGTTACTCCGATAGAGACGGACGGGGGAAAGGTCAAAAATCTTTTCGTGTTGAACGACTACGCAAAAAAAATCGATTGTCAGCCGGAAGGCGTGGATAATTTAATAAGGCGATAAATTATGTTTTCGGAAAAAGCTAAGTGGCTGTCCTGTCAGCCGTTCGTTCAGTCTCCCATTGTTTATAAAACGATAAGCGTAAAGGATTTCACCTCGGTCGAAATAGCCATTTGCGGGTTGGGTTATTACGAGTTGTTCGTCAACGGTACCCGCGTGGGTGAGGAATTTTTCAAACCCGTTTTTTCGGACTACTCCGACAGAGATTTTTCGGATTTTCTTTACCCGCTCGCGGATAAAACCTCGCACACGATTTACTATAACAAAACGGATATTTCCGGGTATTTCAAAAAGGGCGAAAACACCGTGGCTGTAATGCTCGGCAACGGCTTCTACCGTCAGACGAGAAGAAACGTGGAAGGCAACACGAAGTTCGGCGACAGCCTGCTTTTGTGCTATTCTGTCAGGGTTTCTTTTAACGGCGTAACCGAGGAGTTTTACACCGACGGAAGCGAGATTGCCACAAGCGGCTTTATTACCGAAAATAGCCTGTTTTTTGGCGAAATACAGGACTTTTCGCTTTATAACGATGAAATTTTCAAGTGCCCCGACAAACAAAAAAGGATATCTCTCACCGTCGTTCCCGAGCTCGAAGCGAAGTACTTTTTGCAGACCTGCCCGAACGATAAAATAATAAGAAAGATAATCCCTTCCAAAATTTCGGAGACGGGAAACGGCGTAATTTACGATGCGGGTGAGAATATAACGGGCTTCGTTTCGTTTACAGCCAAGGGCGGTAACGTGAGCATAACCCACGCCGAAAATCTTTCGGACGGAAAGCTCGATTTCTTCTCCGCGGGCAGCAAGGACCAGATTTCCCGCACTCAATATCTTGATACCGTTAAAGGGAAAATTCTGCATCCGTTCTTTTGTTGGAGCGGTTTCAGGTACTTTGAAGTCGAGGGTGCAGTAGAAAATTTAACCGTTTGCGTCGTTCACTCGGGCGTGAAAGTAAACAGCTCGTTCGAATGCGGCAACGAAGTTTTAAATTGGCTGTACAAGGCGTATTTGAGAACTCAACTCGGGAATATGCACGGAGGAATTCCGTCCGATTGCCCGCACAGGGAGCGTCTCGGCTACACGGGCGACGGTCAGCTTATATGCGAAAGCGCCATGCTGCTTACGGATTCGAGGCTGTTTTTTGAAAAATGGCTTAACGATATTGCCGATTGTCAGGACGTAAAAACGGGGCACGTTCAGCATACCGCACCGCTGTGCGGCGGAGGAGGCGGTCCCGGCGGATGGGGCGGAGCCATGGCTCTCGTGCCGTATTATCACTATAAACTTTTCGGCGACAAAGCTCTTGTACGCAAATACTTGCCTGGTATTCACAGGTATCTTAACTGCATGGCGGGCTTTACCGAAAACGGTCTGATAGTGAAAGAACGGGACAAGGGGTGGTGTCTCGGCGACTGGTGTACTCCCGAACCCGTAAAAATTCCCGAGCCGTTCGTAAACACTTTTTACTATATTAAATGTATGCAGATAGCCGATTATCTTGCTTGCGAAACGGGCGATAACGCGCGATATACGGCACTTATTTCAAAAACGAAAGAACTATTGAAAGAAAAGTATTACGACAGGAAAACGAATTCCTTCTGCGGCGGAGTGCAGGGCGCGGACGCGTTTGCGCTGTCTCTCGGCTTGGGCAATAAGGATATGGAAAAAGCGCTTATAGAAAAATACACGGCGCTCGGTTGCTTCGATACGGGTATTTTCGGCACGGACGTGCTGTGTTCCTACCTTGCGGAAAACGGGTATGAAAAGCTCCTTTTCAAGCTTTTATCGTCTGAAAAATACCCTTCTTTCGGCTTTATGATGAAAAACGGGGCTACGACTCTCTGGGAGGACTGGGACGGAAGATCCTCTCACAACCACCCGATGTTCGGCGCCTGCGTAAAGCAAATCTTTTACGGGCTGCTCGGCGTTAAGACAGACGCAACCGAAAAGAAAGTGTTTATCAAACCCGTATATCTGCCCGAAACGGGCGATGTAAATTACAGCCTGACCGTGTTCGGAAAAAAGATAAAAGCGGCGTATATCTACGATAAAACGGGCTTTTCTGTGAAAATAGATACCGATTGCGAGGGCATTTTTCTGATAGATAACGGCGAGGCGATTCCCGTATACAAACACATAAACAGACATTTAAAAGGTGAAGCAAAATGACAAGAGAAGAAGCCAAAAAGAAAGCCGAGCAACTTGTAGAGAAAATGACCGTGTATGAAATGATAAGCCAGCTTTTATACGTTTTTGACGGAATAGAGCGGCTCAACGTGTGCACGAATACAACTGGTGGAATGAAGCTCTGCACGGCGTTGCAAGGGCGGGTGTAGCAACGGTTTTCCCAGACTATAGGAATGGCTGCCGCCTTCAATCCTCCGCTCGTCAAAAAGGTTGCGGAAGCGGTTTCCTTGGAAGATCGCGCAAAATATAACAAAAGCGTAGAGCTTGGCGATTACGGTCAGTATCGCGGGCTTAAGTACTGGTCTCCCAACATAAACATTTATCGCGACACGAGATGGGGCAGAGGTCAGGAACCTTACGGCGAAGACAATATTCTTCCGTCCCGTACAGCGTGGTTAATTGCAAAAAGCACAAGGATTTAAATTATAAAATCGCCTGCGAAAGCATCGTATTGCTGAAGAACGACGGAACGCTTCCGCTCGATAAAAACAAGGTTACTTCATCAATGCCGTCGAGTTCAAAGCCTTCTTTTTTGAGTTCTTCGACTATCTCGTCCCAGTCGGAATAATCCGAAAGTTCGAGCCATTTCGAGCCTAACGCTCTTTCGTTGCATTCGTTGTAACTGCCCCAAGAGCCTATTACGATTTTTATATTGTTACTCATTTTTAAGTTCTCCTTCGATTATTAGTTTTTCTTCAATTCTGTCTTTTGCTTCGTCGAGCAGTTCTTCTAAGTCGATAATAGGT
>JALEKY010000046.1 GCA_022768945.1 Christensenellaceae bacterium
AGCCACCAGACAACATACGAGAATGTTGCCTCTTTTAATCTTGTCGCTTACAATTCTATTTTGTAAAAGTATCCCAAACCACGACTGCGAGAAACGCGATGGTTACAAATACAATCGAAGTATATAAATCCATGTCATCACATATAAGTGTTTTGTCGTTAAATATAACTGTACCACTTTTTTCGAAAGCGCGCAAATAAAAACACAGGCGATTTTTAAAATCTTGTAGGTTTACAAGCAGCTAAACAAACGAAAAAATAACACTAAGGAATTCCTTATCACTAACTATTTTTGCGGCAATAAATCGGTTTTTGCCGTGTTAAACGAGCCTTTAGTACGCTTAACAATTTCGGCCGTTTGCCTTGCAAAAACCGTTCCGCTAAACGGCGATTTCTTTTCCACAATTAGTGATGAAGAATGGAATCCCTATCCGTTGCGTTTAATGGTACAATTCGCTGTAAAAAAAAGAGACGGAAATTTCCGTCTCTTTTTAACAGCTTTTCAAAAACGCTCGCTTTTGCGCGTTTTACGGGGTTTTTATAATTTTATATCGGCACAGTATCTCGAAAAATTCTTTAGGAACTTTCTATAATTTTTCTTATTCAAAGCGCCGCCGATGTTTACGTAATGATTTACAAAAACTTCCCCCTCGTCCGTTTCGGCTAAAAGAATAAAATATTTTTCGATGTTTTTTGAAACGTCTACTTCACACAAAACAGCGTTTTCGTTCGCTCGGGAAACGAATTTTCCCGCTCCGATCGTACTTTCAGTCAATCCGTCGATAATTCGATACTCGCCGGAAAAATTTCTATCCCCGTCGTTCGCTAAAACCACGTTGCTTGTCCATCCGTTTGCTTCCGCGATAATAAGACAAAGAGGTTTCTGTAAATTTACTATATAATGAAAAGCAAGCTTTTTTTCATAATAGTAATCGACGACGGCGTCGCTGAACTGCGGCCAGCAATCAATCAAATTCCACCAAATAATGCCTGTTTTACGCCACTTATTCACTCTCGTGAACTCTATAAAGAATTTAAGAGCCTCTGCTTGAGAAATCTGCGAGAGAAGGGAAAATTCCGCCGTATCTTCAGGTATTTCTCCGAAGAGTTCTCTTACCTGAAACGACATAAGTTTAATTCTGTTCCAGTCTTCGGACCATTTTCCGTCCGGCGACGTCTGGTGAAGCATCCACTCGTCGTTTTCTCTGCTACAAACAAATTCCTCCGAAATAAACTTTCTTATGCTTGTCTCCGAAGGACAACCGTGATACCCTATCTCGCTGATAAAAACGTTTTTATTTTCAAGATAAAACTTGCTCTTGAAATAGTTTCTCGGGCCCCAAAGGTGATTCTCCGCAAGATCGTTTTCCTCCCTTGAAGAAAGAATTTTTTCGGTAAAGTACGGCGACGAGGGCAAATACGGTCTGAAAGGATCTACGTCAAAAAGCGTTTCCGGAATAACTCTTCTCGAAATTACGTAATCGGTCGCGTTTATGCCGTTAAAAAACATTCCGAGATCGTTTTCATTATCCCCGCAGTAACAACAAAGCGACGGATGAGTCCTTATGCGCCTTACCACCGTCGAAATCTCTTTTTTAAGATTTTTAACAAATTCTTCGTCGTTCGGATACACGCTGCACGCCATGGCAAAATCCTGCCAAACCATAATTCCGTTTTCGTCGCAGAAATCGAAAAACTCTTCGCTCTCGTAGAGGTTCCCGCCCCAACAGCGCACCATATTGCAACCCGTTTGTTTAAGAAGTTTCAGTGCGGGATAAAGTCTGTTTTTATCGTTAGAGTGAAGCGCGTCCAAAGGTACCCAATTCGTACCTTTAACCATAACGGGAATGCCGTTCGCTTTAAACAAAAACTCTTTTATGTTTCCGCTTTTATCGAAATCGAGAGTTAACGTTCTTACACCGACTTTTAACTTGCTTTCGGCAAGTAAGTCCCCTGTTTCACATCTTAACTCTACATTTACGTCGTACAAATACGGGTTTCCGTACCCGACGGGATTCCACAAAACAAGGTTTGAATGCGGAATACAGAAGTCTATAACGCCGTGTTTAAACACCACCGTTTTATCAAGCGAAAAGCTCTTATTTCCGTGCTCCCCTGTTATAACTATTCTTGTTTTTCCGTATAAAGCCGGCGACAATTTCAAATCGTAAATTACTTTTACGTGTGCGCCGAGATGATCGATAGAAAGCGTGTGAAAGTATACGCTCTCGATTTCCGCACTCCGGCGTTTTTCCAGAAAAACATCCTTAAAAATTCCGCCAAGCATTGCCCTCGGGCAGATATCCCACCCGTATTCGTGCGGAGCTTTTCTTACGTAAACGCTTTCGTAATTATAATCGGAAATAGACCAAAGTCCCGCGCCGTATTCTTTTTCTGAAGCAAAGCTTATAGGATTTTTAATATGCACGAACAACGTGTTCTCACCTTTTTTCAAGCAATCCGAAACATCGAACGAATGAGGAATAAACATATTGTCGGACGAACCTATATTCTTACCGCCGAGAAAATATTCGGCAAGGACGTCCACGCCGTCGAATGTAATAAAGTCGAACTCCTCGTTGTTTTCGAATACTATTTCGTACCAAAAATCGCATAGTTCGTATTTACAAAGGGCAAGAACGTTCGTTCCGAAATACAGGTCTGTAATTCCCTCTTTTTCGGCAACCGTCGTTTCGATATTTCCGGGAACGTGACAAGGGAATTTATCTTTCCCTTCCAAGTCCTTCGGAAGCACGACGCTCGAAGCGTCCTCTATAATGTACAAATAACTGCTTTTTACGTTTAATTTTCTACGCATATCCTTTCAACCGAACGTTATTTCGCCCAAAGAAGGCGCATTGTTTTTATACTCTTCGAAAACAACGTATCTGATATACCGATACTTCACCGGTTGTTCGAGTTCTCTTTCCCAAACGGAAAGATAGTTTGAGTTTTCCGTACAGATTTCGTTAAAAGTATCCCCGCCGACCGATCCGAGAATCGAAAATTTTACCGGATAATGTTCTTCCGTATAATCTTCTGGAACGCTGCCGTAGAAAAATATCTCGTCGAGCGACGCAGTGACGGCAATCCCCTCGCTGACCGAACTTTTTACTTTCAAAAGGACGTCTTTAATCGTCATTTCCTCGTCAAAATCGATTATAACTTTTTTCTCATCGTTTTCGGTTTCGGTTTTTTCCAAAGAATAAGTAGAAACGTCAAGGCAGGTCTTTCCGGTATGAGAAGTTTCCGAAACGTACAATTCGTAACTTTCGGCTACCGCGTTGTTTATGTCGTTATCGAGTTCGATTCTACTTACCTTAACCGCGTCTTCGAGCGAAATCCAAAGCCACTCGGGGTTTTCCTCGGTCGGAACGTTTTCCGTCTCCCAAGAAAGACCGTCCGCACTTCCGCTAACCACGTTAGACGGAGCCGTGCCGCTTTTAATCGACGACGTGTCTCCTTCTGCGTATACTGCCGAAATTTGCAAAAAAGCAGGCTTCTTATTCGTGTAACCCGCAGCAAAACTATCGTCTATGGTTATTTTAGAAAATTCCGTTTGTCTTCCGAGGTCTATATTGAAAACCTGCATATTGGTTTCGCTGGCTTTCTTTTTGCAAATCCAACCGGTCGTTATGTCTCCGTCGATCGCTTTATCCGGCGTAAATCCCGCTTTAAACGACATTGCGGAAGCTTTCTTTTCTCCTTCCTGCTCCGATTGTTCGCCATTTCCGCACCCGACGAATATAACTACCGCCGCGATCGCAAGCAAAAACGCAACAATTCTTTTCATAAATATTTCTCTCCTCGTAGGGTTTTGTTATTAAAGCTACTTTGTAATCAACTTCCCGTAATGGATAAATTCGTCGTCTATCCATGTATCGCGTTTAAGAAGTTCGGCAAGTTTTTTCCCGACGCCCAGATAATCCGGATCTATCGTGACTATGCCGAGTTTGTCCGTTTCGCAGTTATCGTGTCCGGCAAGAAGCACGTCTTTTCCGGGCTGCAACCCGCATTCTTTAATCGCGTCGTATGCTCCCATGGCTACGCCGTCGTTCACGCATATAATCACTTCAGGCGTTTCGGGAAGAGCCATAAGCTCTTTTGTGAGATAATAACCGCTTTCGGGCGTCATATCGCCCCATTTAATAAAATTGTTATCCATATAAATGTCGTTTACTACCATAGCGTCCTGAAAGCCCATATATCTCTCAAGCGCCTCGCTGTGGAAGTTTACCCCGTTTATACACGCAATTTTTTTATAACCGAGCCCTATAAAATATTCGGTCATTTGCTTGTATTTCTCCCTCTCGTCGTTATTTACCCTCGCGACGGAAATACCCTTTTCGTAATAGTTGTAAACCACGACGCACTTCCCTCTTTTATGAAGAAATTCTATTGTGGATTTTTTTGTTTCACCGATAATCAGTATCTTTTCCGCTTTGTCAAGCACGGAAGCAGGAAACCTATTTTCGAGTTCGTTGTTGTCTATCGTGTCGATTAGAAGATCATAATCGCTTCCGAGTTCGCAGAAAATCGTCTTGTAAATTTTTTGCGCGTACGGATTTCTATACTTGTATTTCGATTCGTAGCCGCGGTTTTGGACATCGTCGAACGGCACCATCAACACTCCGATAAATCTGTTGTCCTCACACCTTAATTTTCGCACTTTATCGCTGATAAACGAGCCTTTTCCCTTAATCTTGATTATTATCTTCTCGTTGTAAAGCTGTTCGAGAGCGCGCCTTACGGTTGTCAGACTGACGTCGTATTTCTCGCAATAGTGCTTTTCAGGCAAAAGTTCGGTTTTCCCGGTTTTTTCCATTTCTTCAAGCTCTTTTAATATCTCGTTATAGACAAAGCGGTATGCGTATATTAAATTTATCATATAAACCTCGGCGGATTTTTTTAGAATATTATAGCACAGCGGCTTTATTTTTTCAACTATCCTAAAATTATAACGGCGGCGCCTTTCGCCTTTACCGTAAATCCGTCTTCGGTTTTTTCGCAATTACCGAGAATTTTCGAAGCGACCGCGTCGGTTATTATCCTTTTATCCGAATCCGTTGAATTATCGAGCACAATAAATCCTCTTCCACCTTCTTCGATAAAATCGAACCTCAGCCCGAGCTCGCTTTTTGCGCGGGCGCTCGATTTAGGCTCTCCGACAATCTCTCTTATAAAACTCAACTCGTCCTCGCCGCCGTATTTTTTAAAGCCGTAGGAAAGCAATGTGTTTACTACGATAAACCTTCCCTCTCCGACTTTGTACGAAATAACGCCCGGCGATCCGCTCTCGAATTTCGCAAGGACTTCTTCTCCGCCGAGAGAAGTTTTAACGAGATATTTCGCACCGGAAAGCAGTCGATTTTGTGCGAAAAACGGCACTTTATCTCCGGCAGCCTTAGTAAACACCTTACCGTCGTAACCGTTTTCTATCATCGTCGACGAATAGAAATTTTCGGTCTTTATTCCGAGTTTTTCTGCGACGCCGCATCCCGGAATAGAATAACAATGTCTTCCGGTCTTTTCGTTTTCTATGCCGAACAAAGCTTCTATAATGACCGTACCTCCGGCGGAAGCGTAATCGAAAACGGCGTTCGCCTTATCTTCGTCGAATAAAAACGTCGAAGGGAAATATACGCATTTATATTTCTTTATATCCTCGTACAACCCGTCCGGCGATATAAAATCGACCGCGTAGTTGTTTTTATAGAACATTTCGTACGCTCCCGTAAGCGAGTTTACGTACAAATCCGTGGAGAACGAAGCTTCCCAACAGTAAATCTCGTTGGCTTTATCGTGATAAACGGCGATTTCGCCTGAAGCCGGGACAAAGTTTTCCACAATGTCGGCTTTATCCTCGATTTCGGCGTAAATGCTTTTAAGAAGCTCATTTCTTTCCGTTTCCTCTCCTTTAAGTCCTACCATACCCCACGCCGGAGCCTCGTTTCCTATAACTTCGGGACGATATTGCCAGAACAAAAACCCCTTGCTCCCGTGTGCCATCGGAATAAAAATATGTTTTATCATATCGTTCGTATCGGGAAGTCTGAACCCGTTGAGCGAGCTGCCGTAACAAGCGTGAATTTCCGAATTTATAATGCGTTTGCCGTTCGCCACGCTCTTCATCATATCCGCGGCAAGCGGGTTGGAACCGACGCTGTTTCCCACAAGATCTCCGTACTTTGCGATTGAAAAATCGTCGCTGCAACACGATATGGAATTAAACAAAGGTATCGGCACGGTATGACACATTACGGGGTGAACTTTATCGTACTTTTTAACGCAATCGACGCGTTTAGCGAAATCGCGTGTTATTACGTCGCAAAAGAACTCCCTCCAATCTATCATATCCGCCGTAGTTCCTCTGCGTTTAGGTGGCTCGGCAACCGAAAAATCCGAGTAATTTCTGCCCCATACGCCGTTAAGCTTATCGATATGGCAATATTTCTCTTTAAGGTACTTTCCGAAGGCTTTTTTGCAGTTGTCGCAATAGCAAAGAAGCGTTTCCGGTTGCGGATCGCGATAAATACCGACCGAAAGCTCGGGTTCGTTCCACACGTCCCACATCAAAAGAGCCGGGTGTAAAGCATATCTTTTCACGCACTCGCTTATGAACCGTTTTTTTAATAAGTCCCCTTTTTCCCAATTAAAACACGGTCCGGGCACTCCGCCTATTTGTCTGTATTCGGTGGCGAAACCCTCCGCCCGCACTCCGTTTGCGGTTATCATAGCGCTTTCGGGATAGTCTTTTATAAGCCATACCGGCGATACGTCAAGAATGATGTTAAGCACTACTTTCAAACCGTTTTTTTCGGCAAGATCCATTAGTTCGTCTATATCGTCGAAGTAAAATTTCCCTTCTTCCGGTTCGTTCCATCTCCACTGAATCCAATACTTGACCGTATTGTATCCGTCCGAAGCTATTCTTTCAAGGTCTTTCGCCCATTCCGTTTTATCGGGCGTGGGAGCTCTGTAGTATTGAAATCCCATTATTAAATCCGTATTTTTCATTATTTAACCGCTCCCTCTGTAAGACTGTCCATAAAAGATTTCAGATTGAGTACGAAGTATGACAGAAGCGGCAGCGAAGTAAGTATGTACCCCGCGAACATCGCGCCTTTGTTCGCTCCCTGTTGTTGATTGAATTGGATTAAGCCGAGCGGTATCGTTTTCAGCCTGTCGCTGTCGAGCACGAGCATCGGCCACACTATGTCGTTCCACGCATTCAGAAGTGCGAGAATAGATACCGTAGTGAGAATAGTGCCGAGAAGCGGCATGGCTATAAACACAAAAGTTTTAAATTCGCTCGCTCCGTCTATTTTCGCCGCTTCGAAAACGGCTTTCGGCAGCTGTTCTACGAAACCGCGTACAAGGTAAATACCCATAACGGCTCCTCCGCCGAGATACGGCAACAAAACGGCGAACTGCGTATCGTACAAACCGAGCGTTACCACTACAAGATAACTCGGCACGAGAGTCAATACGGAAGGGATCATCATATTCACCATAATAAAAGCGAAGAGTATATTCTTTCCTTTAAACTCGAAATGCCCGAACGCGTACCCCGTAAGTGCGGCAATCAAAGTTATTCCGACCGTGGATACTACCGAAATCGAAACGGAATTCCAAATATACGGGGCGATTTTATTAAAAGCTTCCGCATAGTTGCCGAAATTTAAAGGGAAAGCAAACCACAGAACCCCGTCAAGAAGCTGATTGGGCGTTTTAAAAGAGTTGACTATCATAACCCACGCGGGCAACAGCGTGAAGGCGAGAAAAATTACAAGAACCGTCCTGCAGACTATTCCGCGAACAAGATTGACTTTTTTTGCTTTATTCATCAGTCGTTCGCCTCCGTCTTGAAAAATGTGTTTATAAGGAACGAAACGAACAGCATCACGACAAGCATCGTAACGCCTATCGAACAAGCTTTACCGTACTCGTTTGCGTCGAACGCCGTTTTATACATAAACAATCCCGGAACGTAAGAAGAGTATCCCGGTCCGCCTTCCGTTATCGTTTGAATCTTTACAAAGTCCTGTATTTCGCCTATAACCGACAGCGTAAGTATCATTTTGAACTGAGCCGCGGACAGCGGTATGTCTATTGCGAAAATCGTTCTGAGCGGCGTCGCTCCGTCTATTCTCGCCGCTTCGCGAAGAGAATTATCTATCGACGATAAACCCGCGATATAAATGAGCAAAAACGTTCCGCCCACCCACGGAAATCCCATAAATCTTATAGCCCATTTAACGCTGTCGGGATTTCCGAGCAAGTCCGCTTTCGGCAAGCCGAAGAACGTAAGCACTTCGTTGACAACACCTATATCCACGTCGTAGATAAACTGCCAAAGCAGAAAAATAACCATAGACGGAACTACCATAGGCGCGACAAACGCAACCCTCCATCTAAAACTTTCCCTTTCGCTTTTTATCGAAAAAATAAGCAACGCGCAAAGGAACGGAAAGATAAGATTTACCAACGCGCCCGTAACGACGAAGAACAGGGTATTTCCCCAGATTTGCCAAAAAATACCGTCCTTAAAAAGCGCGATATAATTATCCACAAAGATAAACTCGTTCACGCCGGTATTTCCGAACGAACCCGACCAGCGAAAAAACGATTTTACTATAGAAACGCCTATAGGGTAAAACGAAAATATCGCGAGAAGAATAAACACCGGAAGTATCATAAGATAGGGCGATACGTTGAATTTTACAAGTTTTTTGTTTTTCATATCACATCTCCCATTCGTTATCTTCCATAATGCGTTCGGTAACTTCGAAGTATTTGTTCTGAACGTTTTGCAAAAGCGTGTTAAGAGAAATAGCGCCTTTCCCTTCCGTAAGATACATTTGAACCTGTTTAAAATGATACTCTTCGGCAACACCGTCCGCAAGGTTTAAAAGATTAAACCTCATTTTTATACTCTCGCTGTTTTCCGGCGGGAGAAAATCTGTCATTTTCGGATTGACCGAAACGCCTCTCGTGACGGGTATCGTATAACTTCTGTCCGCCATTTGTCCAGATATTTCCACAGAGGTAAAAAATCTTAAAAAGTCCACCGCTCCTTCGAGCTTTTCGCTCTTTTCCGCGGATTTCGGTATACAGAAACAGTTAGACGGTTCCCCGAGTTCCTGAAGCGGCACCCCTTCTTTTACGGGAAGCTCCACAGAAGTTTCTCCGTCTATGTAATTAGTTTTTTCAAGCCTCGGGAAAGGGAGCGAAACGTAATCGAATTTCTTATACGGATTAGTTGCGTCCGCGTCGGGGTTCTCGTTGTCGAGCGTGAGCTCTATGCCCGCGACTCCCCAGGAACCGGAAAAGTACATCGGCACCTGCCCGCGCAGAAAACTTTCCGACACGTCGTCGCGAGAGTTGAAATTCTCACCGAAGTATTTCGACCAAAGTTTGATAAATCTCATAACACTCGCGAAATCTTCATCTTTTGAAATATCGTAGGCGTCGTAGGAACTTTGAAAAAGCTTTACTATTTCTTCCGTTTCCACCTGTCCGTTCTCGTTTTCGTCCCACTTTATTATTTCGTTGTACTTTACCTGCGCCATGAAAATATCGATTATCCAGCTGACCATATAGTTAATGAACTTTTGATTGGCAATCTGCATGGCGGCAAGATATTTGCCCGTTTTTTCGAGCTTTTCACAAATTTTTCTATACTCCGAAAAAGTCCAGTCGGAAGTAGGAATTTCTATGCCGTTTTCTTCGAAAATCTCTTTGTTTATAATGATTCTTACGGAAACGGTCGATGTAGGTATGCAATAGTAAAGCGACGTATCCGAGGCATACGCGACCTGCGTTAAATACGTGCCGGAAAAATCGTCCGCCCAACTCTCTCCCGTCTGATTGTAAGGATTTATCGAGCCGAGGTAGGAAGACAAATCGCACAGATATCCGTTATCCGCGTCGGCATTAGCGTACACGCTCGTCGTTGCAAGTATTTCCGGCGCGTTGCCGCCCGCAAGACGGGCGCCCATCCATGTTCTGTAACTATCTGCCGCCTGATTC
>JALEKY010000048.1 GCA_022768945.1 Christensenellaceae bacterium
CAAGGCGTTTTCGACGTCCGCAAAAGTAATGTGTTTACATTTACAAATCACATAATTTTCCATACACGTTTATTTGTCGGATTACTTTCCGAAATATCTCTTCAAAAGTCCGGCGAACGCTTTGCCGTGACGCGCTTCGTCCTTAGCCATTTCGTGAACAGTGTCGTGAATAGCGTCGAGATTGTTAGCCTTTGCCATTTTAGCGAGTTCGAATTTACCTGCGGTTGCGCCGTTTTCGGCTTCGATTCTCATTTCAAGGTTCTTAGCCGTGCTGTCGGTAACAACTTCACCGAGAAGTTCCGCAAACTTAGCCGCGTGTTCTGCTTCTTCGTAAGCGGCTGTCTTCCAATATTCCGCGATTTCGGGATAGCCTTCTCTCGCCGCAACTCTTGCCATAGCAAGATACATACCGACCTCGGTGCATTCGCCGTTGAAGTTTGCTCTCAAACCCTCGATAACCGCTTCGGGAACGCCGGGTTCTTTTGCGATACCTACAACGTGTTCGGTAGCCCAGGTCATTTCGTCTTCTTTAACTTCCACGAACTTGTCGCCGGGTGCTTTGCAAAGGGGGCATCTATCGGGACGAACGTCCGATACCACTATTTCTCCGCAAACTGTACATCTCCATTTTTTCATAATAAAATCCTCCGTTATTTTGGCTTTGTGCCGTTTTATTTTTTAGAAAAGTGCCCTGAATCAAAGCATAACGGGCATATTTCTTAAATTAGCGTCTTTAATTAATTCGTTTACTTTATATGCGTAAGGCTCTAAATAATCGCCTGCGCCATATATATTCGCGCCTTTGGTAAGGTCTGAAATCGTCAATTCTTTTCTAAGAATAAAACAAATTTCTTCTATTAAATCGAAGTTTGTTTTTTCCGAGTAAGGAGAGGAGAGAATTTCCTCGAGTTTGTCGGAAACGTTTTTTGCCTCTCCGTCGAGTTCTTTCATCGTGCGGAACAGCCACTTGTAATAGGGCGAATGTTTTTTGTTTATAAGAAAGAATGCTTTAGCCGTATGCTCCGCAAAATTCGAAAGCGCGTAAGCCGCAGCCGCTTTTTCGCCGTGAGCAAGACATCTTTTGTAATTGTACTGCCCGAATTGCGCCATATAAAACAGCGACGACGAAAGTTTTTTCAGCCAAACGTCCGTAGGAACGTCGTTTATAATCGCCTTGCGCAGCCTCGTGAATTCGCCTTTTTTATCGTAAAAAACCTTGCCGTTGGTTGCTTCCGCAAGATAGAAATCGGGTATCGAAAGCCATTCGGCATTGCTTTTCGGAAGTTCGCCGTTCGGAATATAAAACGAGTAGAAATCCTTAATCGTTTTAACTCCTTTGTTGCCGTCTCCGAACAAACTCGCTTCGGCTTTTTTTACTCCGAGATATTCTTTAGGTAACTTCGAATATGCTCTGAAAAGTTTGAAGCCGAATTCTTTTTCGTCCTCGTCCGTCAGATAAAAGCAGAAGCCCGCTTCGTAGTCGTGGTCTTTCGAAACGTCGTCGTCGAAGCCGAAACATTCCGAGCCGTGCCCTACGAGCCCCGCCGCAATCCGGTCTGAAAATTCTTTAAAAGTGCCGTTTATCAAAGGTAAACCGTATTCTTTAAAGAAATTTTCGCATAATTCGAGCCCTTTCATTTTTTTAGTTTCCGTTATAGATTTCTTCGGCTATTTCTTTTAAAGCCTCGGCTTCCGCTTCGCGCTTGAAATAGATAAGAGAGGGGACGCACTTCATAATTCCGTCGGCATATGCGCCGTCGTGAAGTTGGTCTGCTGCGATATGCTCCCAAGCCTCGTCAAGCGTTTTTTCGGTGAGAGAGTAGTTTTCGTCGCGGTCGAAGTAAAGATGGGCGAGACCTATCAAAGACAACGCTATATCTACGTTTTTGCCGCCGACTTTTTCGAGTATATTTATAGCTTTCTTGTATAGATTTTCCGCTTCGTCGAATTTTTCGGCGTCTGCAAGCGCGGTTGCCTTATTGTTGAGAAGCGCGGCGTATTCGTAAGAATCGCTCATGCCGTTTTTTAAATATATTTCTTCCGCTTTGTCGTAGAGGGGAAGTCCTTCTTCCGTATTGCCGAACGCTTTGAACGTAGTGGCGACGTTTACGTAAACAGTCGCGCCGGAAACGTTGTTTTCAAGCGATTTTTCGTTTATCAGTTTAAGAGCTTCGCGGGCGGCTTTAAGCCCGTTTTCTTTATCTCCCGTGCGGCGATAAAAGCCGGATTCTTCGTTAAGAACAGAAAGAAGACCGCAGCTGTCGCTTTTTTTCCTCGCTTCTTCTTCCCAAAACATTAAGCATTCCTTTGCTCCCCGAATGTCGTTTCTTTTTAGCAAACTGTCAAGTTTGTCGATAAATCTTAAAACGTTTATTTTTTCGGTAGGCTCTTTTACGCAGCTGCTGCATTGTTTTTCTTCCATAAAAAACCTCGTTTTTGTGAGTAATAAGGCATTTTCGTTAAATATTATGTTTTTAGTCTCCTTCTTTTTCGGGGACGATTTCGAATACTTCTCCGTAGTATTTTATTAAAGGATTCTTGTTTTTTACAAGTTCTTCGGCTTGTTCTATCGTGTAAAGCTTTTGGGTTTTACCTTCCGTGTATTCGCCTCGCTGGTTTGTGTAGCTTGCGTAAAGCCGATAGTATTTTACGTCGTTTACCGTTTCGCTGAGTTTATAGCTAACGTCGTATGCTCTCGTTTCGACGCCGTGCCGTGCTACGTTTATGCCCGATTTGGCGGAGAGTATGATTTTTACAAGTCCGATTACGATTATCGCGCAGCCAACCCCTCCGCAGATTATAATGATAACGGCGAATGGTTTGTTTGCTTTTTTAACGTCGAAGTTTTCCTCGACCGTACCCTCGTACGTGTAGCGGATATTAAGGCTCCCCGCGCGGACTATTTCGTCTGCTTCCTCTTCTGTAAAAGACGAAGAAGTTTTGCCCGATTTCGTTCTCAGCCCCGCGTCGTAATCGAATACGAGGTAATAGTATTCTACGTCGTTTACCGTAAGCCCGCTTTCTCGTTTTTGCAGATTATACGCCACTGCCGCCGTTCCGTTTTTCGCTATTTTATCGAGCTTGTAGTTTTCGTTTATCGATGGGAGAGAAATCACCGCGCCCATAACGATAAACAGTATTCCGAATAAAAAGAGAATTAAGTATATAGGTCGGACGTTCTCGAAAAACGCCCTTATTTTTTTCATAGCTATGTTCTCCTTTTAACGATTTAAACGCATGATTGCCGAAACGAGCACGGTAAAATCAGTAATCATTCTTATATTTTACAATAGGATTTGTTTTTTGTCAAGTGAAAAACAGAATTTTTTTTCAAAAAGAAAGCATACTTCTTGTATGAATTTTTGTGGGAATATACAAAAGGACGAGAAGCTTTTAAGAAGAAGCGTTTGCGGCGACGATATAAAGTTCCTTCGGTTTGAGATTTCCGGGCATAACGCGGTTGCCGTTTATACGGACAGCATCTGCGATAAAGAGCTTCTCGGCAGAGAAGTAGTGAATCCGCTCTTCAAATACAAAGGCGATTATACTCTTGAAAAGCTTAAAGAGGTTTCGCTTATAGCCGTTACCGCAAGCGGCGCAGACGTAAAACAAGCCGCGGAACAACTTCTGGACGGCAGCGCGGTTATTCTTGCCGACGGAATTAAAGGTTTTTTTGCCGCAGATCTTAAAAAGTTCGAAGTAAGAGCCGTTGCCGAGCCGCCGCTGCAAACGGTTATGCGAGGACCGAGAGAAGGCTTTAACGAGTGCATAAAAACAAATCTTTCGCTTATGCGGAGAAGAATCAAATCTCCGTCCCTTTCGGTAACCACGCTTTCGGTCGGCAGGCTTTCAAAAACAGCCGTCGCGGTGCTTTATATAAAGAACGTTGCGGATAAAAAACTCGCGGACGGAGTTATAGAAAAAATCAAAAACATAGATATAGACAACGTATCAGATTCTTCTTATATCGCTAAGTTGATTTCAACGCATAAAGGCTCCATTTTTAAAATGATAAACGATTCCGAAAAGCCGGACGTAGTTGCCGCAAGGCTTGCCGAAGGTCGCATTGCCGTTATTGTGGACGGTTCGCCCATAGTGCTCACGCTGCCGTATCTTCTGATTGAAGATTTTCAAAATCCGGAGGACTATTACGCCAATACTATAAGGTCGAATTTCGTAAGGTGGATAAGGGTTTGCGCTCTTGCTTTTTCGGTGTTGTTGCCGGCGTTTTACGTCGCCTCGCAACTTTTTCATCTGCAGTTTATTCCGCTCAACTTTTTGCTTACTATCGTCAACAGTATAAAGGGAATACCTATGTCTCCGAGTTTCGAAATGTTCTTTATACTGCTTATTTTCGAAATTTTAAACGAGGCGAGCATTCGAATGCCGAAGTATGCCGGAATGGCTTTGTCGATTGTCGGCGCGCTCGTACTCGGAGATACCGCCGTCCGCGCGGGTATAGTTTCTTCGCCGGCGATACTGATTATGGCTCTGTCTGCAATTTCGCTTTACACCGTTCCGGAACTTGTCGAAACGATGTCGATAATAAGAATCACGTTGCTGATAGTGGCGGGTTCCGTAGGCGGTTACGGCATTATTCTCGGGATAATTTTTATAATAAATTACCTCTGTGCGGCTGAAAGTTTCGGCACGCCCATACTTGCGCCGTTTGCTCCGCTCGTGCCCGAGGATCTGAAAGATACTTTTTATATTTCCTATTTAAGCGAAATGCAAAAACGCCCGCGGTCGATAAGAAATATTAACCCGAGGAGAATGAAATTTTCCGTAGGTTACAAGAACACGGATAAGCCATAAAATACGCGATAATGTGTGATTTAGCAGACTTTTTGTGAAGAAACGGAATAGTTTGTTCCGGACGGATTTTGCGAAAACTATAAGGAGAAGAATAATGGAGGTTAACAAAAAACAGGTTTGCGCGCTGCTTTTTACGATAATACCGTCGTCGAAATTTTTAGTGCTTCCGACGCTTTACGCCGCTTACGCAAAGCAGGACGCGTGGTTTGCCGGGCTTATAAATCTTATTGCGGACGGAATTCTGGTTGCCGTTATCGTTGCGTTCATAAGCGTTTACGAAGGGCAGACTTTTTTCGACGTGCTCGAAAATACTTTCAATAAAAAAGTCGCGCGCGCGGTGTATTTTGTATACGGGTTGTATTTTATGTTTAAATGCGTGGTGCCGGTGTTCGAACAAAAAAATTACACGGAAATAGTATTGTACGAAACGTCGCCGACTGTTTTTACGTTTTTGCCGTTCTTTCTTGTTTCGGCGTATATGTGCGTGCACGGGCTGAGACCGATGGCGAGAACTGCGGAAATAGTCGCCTGGTTCACTGCAACGGGGCTTGTTCTGGTTACGTTTCTGTCCGTTTCGTCCGTCGATTTTTTATATCTCAGACCTGTGTTGAAAAATCCTGTCGGTCAAACGCTTTCGGGCAGTTATAAGGCGATGATATGGTATGGGCAGCCGCTCGTGTTATTGTTTATGGCCGGCAAAATCAAAAAGGAAAAACACTTTAAACTGTCCGTGGGGATTACTTTCGGCGTTGCAGCGGCAATCGTGGTTCTGTTGTTTGCGTTTTTTACGGGGATATACGGCGATATTGCAGTAAGGCAGCTTTACGCTCTTTCGAAAATGACGAAGTATTCAATTGCTTTAAATAACGTAGGGCGCTTTGATTATATAGCCACTTTGATGCTCGTAACGGCGGGAGTGTTGTCTTTATCTGTGCCTCTCGTTTTTTCCACAATGTGCTTTAACACCGCGTTCGGCAAAGGCAAGCCGTTTGTTTTTGCGATTATTATAAACGCTCTTATCGCGACCGTGCTGTCGATTTTCAATCTTTACTTCAACAGAACTATCGAGCTTTTCGAAAACTATTTTTCGCCGGTTATGCTCCTGCTCGTGTACGTTTTTCCTCTCGTTATGCTTATAATCGGAAAAAAGCGGAGAGTGGAAAAGAATGATTTCAACGAGTCGAAATTAAGAGAAAAAAGTGCGATAATGCGCGAAAAAGGTGACTTATGAGTAAAAATTTAGGAGCGATAGGTTTTATAAAAAGCAAGCTGATACTTATTTTGGCATTGATTGTTACTGTGTTGTATCTGTCGAACGATTTTTCAATCATAGATATAAGGCAAACTGCGCTTATCGCCGCGATAGGTCTTGATAAAAGCGACGGAATGTACGAAGCATCCGTTCAGGTCGCGATTCCTCAGGCAACGGATCAGACGGCTTCGAACAGTTCCGCCGTGCTCACAGGTAAGGGGAAAACCGTCGGTGACGCGCTCGAGCAGATAGGTACGAGCACGGGGTGGTATATAAAGCTATCGTTTTGCAATCTGATTGTTCTCGGTGAAAGCCTGTTCGACGGCGACATTATGCAACCGCTCGATTACTTTTTAAGGACAGATAAAATTCAGGATACGGCAAGGCTCTGTATGGCTGAAAAAAGCGCAAAGGATATACTTTCGGCAAAAACGCCGCTCGACGAACTCTCTGCTTTCTCCGTGACGAAGATATTAGAGCCGGATTCAGAAAGCTTGTCGTCGATAGCCGCAACGAGCGTCAAAGAATTTGCGATGGGGTACTATTCGGAAAGCGGGTTTTCCTCGATGCCGATTGTAAAACTAACCGAGGCGGAAGGCGATAACGGAGGCGGCAACAGCGCGTCTTCGTCGGTAGACGATGTAGAGAGAAAAAACGCGGAGTTTGCTTTCGGCAATTTACGTAACGGAGAGAATAGTGAGGAAACGACCTTTGTGTCCGAAAGCGGAGGCGGGGAGAAAGAATCTTCAAACGAAAAAAGCAATATTTTCGACGCGACTTCCACCGTGCTTTTCGATAAGGGAGTAAAAAAACTCGTGCTCGAAAAAGACGAAACGTTGGCGTTCAATATGATGACGCATCCTATTTCGGAAGTATCCGTGGAAGTTCCGAACATAGAATACGAGGGACAGAACACAACGGTTTTTCTTACGGTGAAGAATATAAAAAATTCGATTAAGCTGCGTTTTACGGGGGCAAATCCGATTTTAGAGCTTACGCTCGTAACGGACGCGAAGCTTGACGACGCCGACGTTATTTCCGATCCCGGCGGACTTGTAAAGAACTATATCGTTCCCGACTCGGTCTTGACGAAACTAAGCGAATTTTTTCAGAATAAGATTGAAAGCGTTTTTGAAAAGGCGAGGAACGTTCGGACGGATATTTTTCAGGTGAAAAACAGGCTTTACAGAACGCAAAATAAGTACTATGAAAATATGAAAAACAACATTCTTAAGGACGTAAAAATTTCTGTAAAAGTAAAGGCGAAAAGCTATAGATAACGTATGTTTTCAATCGGCAAAAAAGACCTTGCGAAAATCAATTCGCAAGGTCTTTGGCGTAAAATACGTTATATAAGCAATTCTATAGCCGTACAGATTTCTCCCGCTACAACGCCTACGGTATATAAAACCGCAAGGATAGCAAGGTTTCTTTTCACGTTGTCCTTATCTTTGAATAAAAGAGCAAGCCCAACGCCCGCGTTAGCGCAAAGCCCGGCGAGCAGTCCGCCGAAACTTAAGCTGCCCGAAACGAAAGTTTCCGTGAGAATAACCGACGACGCGCAATTCGGTATAAGTCCGATTAAAGCCGCGACGAAAGGTTGAAAGTAACCCGCGCCGAGAACAAACTGCTTAAATTTGTCTTCACCGACCGCCCAAACGATTATTCCGAGAATGACGTTGACTGCGAGAATGTACCCCGCTGTTTTCAGACAGTGAATGAGTGGGTGCAGAAAGAATTTGTGCAGATTGCTTTCGTTTTTGTCTCCCGAGTGGTGGCAGCAAGAAAACTCCTCATGCTCTTCCGTGTGTTCGGAAGCGACTCCGTTCGGCTTCTTTTTTATGATGAAGTCGACTGCGTATCCCACGATAATTCCTATAATTACCTTCAATCCGATAAGCAGAAGAAATTCTTTCCATCTGCCGGCTGAAATCAGTACGGGGACGGCTTCGTCGGAAGCCGATAGAAAAATCGCGATAAGCGCGCCTACGGTAATGCAGTTTTCCTGAAAAAGTTTGACAGCCATTACCGACAGACCGCATTGAGGTATGACGCCGAGCCCCGCGCCTATTAAGGGAGCGAATTTCCCCCCGAGGAGCTTAGCGTGTTTTTTAGCGCTTACGCAGTGCTCGAGTACCGAAATAAGGATAAATATCGCGAGTAAAAACGGCAATATTTTTAAGGTATCGAGAAGTGCGTCGAGCAATACATCCCATGGCATAAATTATCCGATAACGCGCGTTTTACGGCGTTTTTTTATTTTTTTATAACAAATTCAGACCGCACCGAAAAGGTACGGTCTGCAATAAAACCAGTTATAGTATTGACGGAATAATCCTATCTAATCAGTTTTCGGCTTTAACTTTTTCTTCTTCCGCTTTTGCTTGTTCAGCGACGGTAGCGGCGTTTTCCTTAGCTGCGGCTTCTTTTTCCGTAGCTTCGTTTACGCGAGCTTCGCAAGCTTCAACGTTAGCCTTGTTCTCGTCGGAAGCGTTCTTGTCATACGCTTTCTTAGCGAGAGCGAGAGCTTTCTGAGCTGCTTTGAGTTCAGCTTCGGTTTCCTTGTGGGCAGCCTGAGCGTCGCGAGCGGCTTTACGAGCGATTTCGACAACGGGAACATACGCTTTCTGTCCTTCGCCTTCCAAAATCGTGAATTCGGTTTCTTTGTCGAAGAGGTGAGTGTGCATAATGTCGATAGCGATTTCGATCTTCTGATCCCTGTCGGTGGTCGAACGGGAGTCAACCTTAGCGGTAAGCTGGGTAGCGCCGTCTACAAGGCTCTTGATTTCGTCCGGATTTTCTTCGGTTTCGCCCTTGTCGAATACGCAGTAGAGGAGGGTTTCCGCACCGAGTTTTTCAACAACGTCAACCTTAACTTTAACTACGGTTTCCTTGGAGTTTGCGATGTAAGCAGCTTCGTCGTGGAAGTCTTCGGGACGAACGCCGAATACTACGGGTTTGCCGGTGTTGAGGTAATCTTCGAGATTTATGATCTTAGCCGCCTTAGCGTGGGGAACCTTGATTTTGCCGCCTTCGAATTCGATGTAAACGTTGTCTTTCGTACCGGTGAGGGTAGCGTCGAAGAAGTTCATCTGAGGCGTTCCGATGAAGCCCGCAACGAAGAGATTAGCGGGGTAATCGTAAAGGTTCTGCGGAGCGTCAACCTGTTGAATATAACCGTCTTTCATAACTACGATGCGGGTACCCATGGTCATAGCTTCGACCTGGTCGTGCGTAACGTAAATGAAGGTGGTAGCAAGTCTGTGGTGGAGTTTGGTAATTTCCGTTCTCATCTGAGCGCGGAGTTTCGCGTCGAGGTTGGACAGAGGTTCGTCGAGAAGGAATACTTTCGGTTCACGAACGATTGCACGGCCGAGCGCGACACGCTGTCTTTGACCGCCGGAAAGAGCCTTCGGCTTTCTGGTAAGGTACATTTCGAGACCGAGAATTCTTGCGGCTTCCTTAACTCTTTCGTCGATTTCAGCCTTGGGCATTTTACGAAGTTTAAGACCGAACGCCATGTTATCGTAAACGGTCATGTGAGGATAGAGCGCGTAGTTCTGGAAAACCATCGCGATGTCTCTGTCTTTAGGTTGAACTTCGTTAACGAGAACGTCGTCGATGTAAAGTTCGCCTTCGGTGATTTCTTCAAGCCCCGCTATCATTCTGAGGGTGGTGGATTTACCGCAGCCGGAAGGTCCGACGAATACGATGAATTCCTTATCCTGAATGTCGAGGGAGAAGTCGGTAACGGAAGGAGTTGTGTTATTTCCGTAAACCTTATAGATGTGTTTAAGCTTAAGACTAGCCATTTTGTTTCAATTCTCCTCCTATGTTGAACTGAACCCCTTGCGGGATAATAATTCTTATGCTAATATTATACTTTTTTTCGGCAAAAAAAACAATGGGCATTATATATAAATTTACGTACTCATTTTGTCTATTCTGCACAAAAAACGGTGCCGATTATATATTGTTACGCGTATATGCGCGCGTAAAAGGAGATAAAAGAAAAAACCTGCATTGCGGGCTTACTTAAGCGGTCGATTTAATAAAGAAGAAACCGTTTTATTCTAACAGATTTTCCGCTTCCGGGAAAACTTCGATAACGAACGATTTCAATTCGTCGGGCGACGATACAACGAATGCTCTACAAGAAAAATACCTTTTTATGGCGGCGTCTGTTCTGCTTTCGGTAACGCAAGCCGCCGCGAGGTTTAAAGAAAGCGACATGCCGCATTCCGCCGCGTCAAGCTCTTTAGCCGAAGCATATTCGTTCAAAGATTTAAGATATTTTTCTCTGTCTCTTAATGCGTTAGTGCCGTAAATCGCGCAAAATTCGGCATAATCTGCCGATTTCACGGTTTCGCTTTCCGTGCCGTTCACGGTAGAAAGATATGAATAAAGGTATGCCTTTGCCATTCCTCCTACGAAGTACGGATACTCGCGAACGGGTATTCTCGCGGCATGTTTAAACCATTGCTCCGCGACGGCAACAAAGATGTCGTTTTGAAAATCTTTCGCTTTTCCGACGTCGTGCGGGGCTAAGATAAGGCCGGGAAACGAGCCGACTTTGTCGCATTTGTCGGTCAACGCTATGCCGATGTTTTTAAAAGGAATGAAGTCCGTTTTTTGTGAGAGATATTCGGCGGCATTTTCCGCTTCGTTTAAAACGGAAGAAAAATCGTCTGTTTTGTCGTAAAAGCACGTGTAGCGAATTCCGTTTTTTTCTTCGATAAACACTTCCGCGCCTTTGTAAAGAAGGACTGCCGCCTCGGCAAAATTATCGGCTTTATAAGTGTATGAGGTAGAGTTCTTTCCTGTTTCCGTCCGCATGCATTCGCCGCCGCAAAGCACTGAATATTCGCCCGCAACTTCCATTTTAAGCGTGATAAAGGCGACTTCCGAGAAAAAACCGTCGTAAAAATCGCACTCCGGAAAGTCGTAAAATCCGTTTTTGCCGAGTGCCGGGAGAATGGGATAGAATCGAGCGAGGAAAATTTCGTCGTCGTTCGGACGGTTGTGAAGAAGAGAATTTCTGCCGAGTACGAGCGCGGTTTGAATAGTTAATTCCGCGCTTTCTTCAGGGTAGACTTCGTCCGATAAAAACGCTTCTGTTTTCACTGCGTTCGTAAAGCCGCAGGTGCCCGGCGAAGGGATTGTTTTCGTTTCGGAAACGGAAAATTTCAAGTCTTTTCCGCCGGAAGATACTTTAAGCACTTCGGCGTTTTGTCGGAAGTCGTCGGATTTTTTCTCAAGTTTCGCGCTTTCGTCGTCTTTTTTGTCGCTTTTTTTGCCGTCCGCGTTTTCTTCGGGCGAGTATATCACAAACGGAACGGACGAAATCACGTTATCCGAGGAGTTGAAAAGCGTAATCGTCGTAGTGCAGAAAACAACGCCGTCATCAATTTTTGCTTCGATTAAAACGGACGTTTTTCCGAGCGGATTAGTTTCGTTTTTACCGCAGCCGTCCGAGCCGCAGCCGGTAAACTGCAATGAGGAAATTAACAGGATGACACAAATAATCGGATTGAGTTTTTTCATTTTTATTCTCCCGATTATTTTATATTCAAGGGTAGCGTTAAATATGCGTTTTTTAGTTTTACGAAAAGACGGCAAGCTTCGTGCAAAAGTAAAAAACGCCCGATTTCTCACGAAATCAAGCGTTTTCGGAATATTTTATATTTTAAAATCAAACGTATTTTACGTCTTCGTCTTTTACGGAAGCCGCGTCCGACTTACCGCCGTTCTGCTGTTTGTTTCTGTAATCGTCGATAGCTGCTTTGATTGCTTCCTCGGCAAGAACGGAGCAGTGAATTTTCTGGGGGGGAAGACCTTCGAGTTTTTCCACAACCTGACTGTTGGTGACTTTTAAAGCGTCTTCTATTTTCATACCCTTAACCATTTCGGTCGCTGTGGAGCTTGTGGCGATTGCCGCCGCGCAACCGAAAGTTTTGAATTTTGCGTCTTCGATAACGTCGTCTTTTATTCTTAAGGTTATTTGCATTATATCGCCGCAGGACGCGTT
This sequence comes from Christensenellaceae bacterium, assembly GCA_022768945.1. Taxonomy (GTDB): domain Bacteria; phylum Bacillota; class Clostridia; order Christensenellales; family Borkfalkiaceae; genus RGIG3732. The sequence goes on from JALEKY010000048.1 coordinate 12,096, forward strand.
TCCTACTTTGCCGAACCCGTCCGGATTTTCTATTTCGCCCACGTTCTTGGGATTGGAGAACGCTTCCATTACTTTTTCGTTATACATTTTTTCCTTCTCCTTTTATCATTTCGCTGTAAAGGGGGGACATCTCGCGGAGTTTCTGAACGATTTCCTTGAGCTTGTCTACCGTATAGTTAACTTCTTCCATCGTGTTGTGTTTGCCGAACGAGAACCTTATCGAGCCGTGCGCCGTAGCTTCGGGTACGCCCATAGCGAGCAGAACGTGCGAGGCTTCGAGCGAGCCGGACGAGCACGCCGAACCGGAAGAAACCGCAATTCCCGCAAGGTCAAGCGAGAACAAAATGGATTCGCCCTCGATGTACTCGAACGAGAAGTCCGCGTTTCCGGGGAGTCTTTGCGTTCTGTGTCCGTTAAGTCTTACGTACGGAATTTCGGCTAAAACCCTGTCGATGAACGCGTCGCGAAGAGACGCGATGTACTTTGCGTTTTTGTCAAGCTCTTCTTCCGCTATCGAAAGAGCTTCGGCAAAGCCTACTATCGCGGGCACATTGGTTGTGCCGCCGCGCTTGGTTCTTTCCTGATGCCCGCCGGTGATTATTCTGCCGAGGGGAACGCCGTTTCTTATATAAAGCGCGCCTATGCCTTTCGGTCCATAGAATTTGTGCGCCGAAAAACTCATAAAGTCAACGCCGAGTTCTCTTACGTCAGTCTTAAGCGTGCCCATTGCCTGAACCGCGTCGGTGAAGCACAAAATACCGTGTTCTTTCGCGATTTCGGCTATTTCTTTAATCGGCTGAATTGTTCCTACTTCGTTGTTCGCGAACATTACGCCGATTAAAATCGTATCGGGGCGGATTGATTTTTTAAGTTCCTCAAGGTCGACTACGCCGTACTTATCTACGCCGAGATATGTGAATTCAAAGCCTTGTTTTTCAAGTTCTTTTGCGGTGGTGAGCATCGCGGCGTGTTCGATTTTGGAAATAATCATATGTTTGCCTTTGTGAGCAAACTGTTGAGCAACGCCTCTCAGTACCCAGTTGTCCGCTTCCGTTCCGCCGGAAGTGAAGTAAATTTCGTTCGGCTTCGCGCCTATGAGCGAGGCTATTTTGTCACGCGCTTCGTCAACCGCTTTCATTGCTTCTCTGCCGAAGAAGTGCTGGCTGTTCGGGTTGCCGTAAACCTCCGTAAAGTACGGAAGCATTTTTTCAAGCGCTCTTTTATCGAGCGGCGTCGTTGCCGAATGGTCGATATAGATTCTTTTCATAACCTTAAAAGTTATTCCTCCGATTTGCAAACGTTTGATTTAGTTATGTTTTTATTCTCGTCGAGCATATTCTGAAGAGTGATCGAATCGAGAACGTCGTTAATGCCGCGATACAGTTTTTGCCATACGCTTTTTGTCGGGCAGACGCAGTTATTGCCTTCGCATACGCACATTATAAACTGCATATCCTCTTCTAACGCGCGGACTATCTGCCCGACGGTTACTTCCTTTGGCTGTTTTACGAGGTAATAGCCCCCGCTCACGCCGCGTTCCGCCGAAACGAGCTTCTCCTTTATGAGAACGCGCATTATTTTTTCTATGTATTTGTTGGATACGCTTATGCCTTTTTCAAGTACCGTTGCCGATACGTGCGCGGGGTAGTTCTCCGCGAGAATGTAGCATATTCTTAAGCCGTATCTCGATCTCGATGATAACTTCATTTTTTACCGATTTATGTGCAAAGATTAATTGCACCTTTTTTAGTCGCAATTATTATATTGCGAAAGTTGTCGTTTGTCAAATATATTATGTGTATTTTTTAATTAAAAAAAATTTTTTAATTCAGGGGAGATATATGCAGATAAAAAAAGGGCGAGCGTCGCTCGTCCCGTGGGGTGATTTATATGAAAATATGTTTATTCCGAATAATCAATATTTCATTTTTATAATATTGCGGAAGAAGGGAATAGTTACAACCAACGCTCCGGCGAGCCAGGCGAGGGGATCTCCGAAACACAACGCCGCATACGCCGCAAGACTTGCCGAAGAAGTTATCGCTCCGCCGTTAACGAGAACGGGCAGAAACGCGCAACAGAGTATTCTTGCCACGAGTTCCGCCGCGCCCGCGCCGAGAACGTATCCCGAGCGACAAATGCCCTGTGCAGCGTTTCTCGCTATAAACAGGAAGCCGAGAATAAAATGCAAGGCGAAATCTATGTACGCATACGTGTTGCCGAATTTAATCGTATCGGCGCTGATTTTGTCCGCGCTTAAAAATATATACTGATACGCGCCGTTAATGCAGGATAAAAGCCCTATTCCAAGGCAAAAAGCGGAACATATCAACATCATTACAATGGATTGAAGCGTTCCTTTTTTGATGCGTTCGTATTCGCCTTTGCCGAAGTTCTGCGCGTTGTATCCGAGTATCGCAGAACCTAAACCGCTGTTCAGGCACATTATAAAATTGTTCAGTTTGGAAGCCGCGCCGAAGCCGTTCTGAGCGGGCGTTCCGGGTACCATTATACCGTCCGCACCCATATCGAACTTAACGAGCGTGCCTTGCATCACGATAATTCCTATTGCGAGAACGGAGAACTGCAAACCGAGGGGGACGCCTTGTTTCAAGTGGTTTAATATCTGTTTGCCGGAAACGCGCCAATTTTCTTTTTGCGGGCGAAGCTTTTTATATTTTATAAGCGTGTAGATAAGGCAAGCTACGAAACTTATAAGCTGAGCCGCTATCGTGGCGATTGCCGCGCCGCGAGGTCCCATTCCGAAAGGAACGAGGAAAAGAATATCCAGCCCTACGTTAAGCGCTGTGGATACGAGCAAGAAAATAAGAGGGGTTACCGAATCTCCCAGCGCGCGAAGTATTCCGCAAATGAAGTTGTAACCCATCTGAGCCGCTATTCCGAGAAAAATAACCAGACAGTAATCGTATGCGGCGGCGTAAACTACGGGGTTATCTTCCGTCACGTTGATGAGTTTAAGCATAAACGGAAGGAAAATCACCGCCAACACCGTGAGTACTGCAGAGATTATCAGTGACAAATATATTTGAGTGACGAAAGAAGATCGAACCCCTTTATCGTCGTTTTTACCTGCCGCGGCGGCGGTTATAACGCCGAACCCCGCCGTACAACCGAACGCGAACTGCAAAAACATAAAAGTCAGAGGGAACGTGTCGTTAACTCCTGCGACCTGTTCGGCAAGCAGAACCTGTCCGCAGATGGCGGCGTCGGTCAATACGTAAATCTGTTGAAGTAAGTATGAGAGAATAATCGGAGCCGCGTATTTGAGAATTACAACCCACGGTTTGCCTTCCGTAAGGTCTACGGGTTTCATCAAACGGCTTAAAATGCTCTGTTTTTTAGCTGTGTTTTCCACTGTGATAATCTCCGAATCGAAAAAATCCGACATATTATACAATAAGAAAAAGGGATTGGCAAGCGTTTGACGAACGTTTCTCGTAAAATATTTATAACGGAAAACGAACTTTTTTCATTAATCGATGACGAACGACGAGATTTGCGCAGATACGCGCGAAAAAGTGTCAACGGACTATTGACAACGGGAAAATTCCGATACTTATACGCTTTTTTGTCGCTTGGACGTATTTACAATTTCCAAATATCTGTCGTAATTATATGTTGACACCTAATTTTTTGGACACTATCAATATTAAAAAGAAAAGTGTATGAATCGCATCGAAACATACACTTTTTCGTTATTATTTAAGCCTATACCGTAAGACGGAAGCAATATCTGCTTTGTACACGATATCTATCTTGCGTTCTTTGCCTGTTATTTTCGGCAGTCCGCCGACTACTACACGGTCTAAGAGTTCATAGCACATTTCGCGAGTAAGTTCGGGAGCTTCGAGATATTTCTTCACGTTCCGTATAAACTCGTCCGCGCTCTGGATAGTATTATTCGTTTCGTTTAATTTTGTTTCCGATTCGGCTATTTCGGTTTCAAGCCTTTTCTGCTCATCGGAATATTTTTGTATAAAGGCGATACAAATATCTTCGGGCATTTTGCCTTTCAGTCTGTCTTCATATATTATGCCATACTCAACGCTTATTGTCAATATGGTTAGTGATGAAGAATGGAATCCCTAAAAAACAAAAAAACAACAAAAAAGCACAAGATTTATATCCTGTGCTTTTTGCGTTGTAGCTTTTCCTTGCTACAAATCTGGTGTGAAGAATGGGACTTGAACCCACACGGTGTAACCATACGCCCCTCAAACGTACGCGTCTGCCAATTCCGCCATCCTCACATAGCTTACTTATTCTATAACAAAAAAAAATAAAAGTCAAGAATTAAACGGCGGTTTTTTAAATTTTTTAAATTTTTTTTATATTGAATTTTTTTTATCTTAGCTATTGAAAAAAGAGCAAACCGCGGCGGCAGGGGAAAGTAATGAATTTCCTACGCAAATTATTTTAAATGAAATTCGCACAGTCGATTGCAATATCTTGTCTTAATATGATATAATGATAAAAAACAGGAGGTTATCGTATGCAGGTTCCAGTTAAAGAAGTAGGGCTTCAACCGGAAAACGCCGTTCGCGGGCAAGACGCCGGGCAGACAATCGACAAACCTTCGCAAGAAGAAAAACCGTCGCTTAATATAAGCGCGCAGGGTTCGCCTGCATCAGGTCAGGGCGAGCAAACGGTAAACAGAAGCAATACCGGCGTTCGTAAAGCATTGAATTTATCGCTCGTGGGATTGATTTTATCTATTTTCTGCGGCGTCGGCTTGGTCTTTTCGATAATAGGAACGGTTCTCGGCGCAACTCATTCGAAATACGACAAAACGGCTTCGAAGTATTCTGTAGGCATGGGAATAGCGGGCATTATTCTCTCTTCGATTTTTATAGTGCTTACCGTTGCTGTTATAGTGGTTTTGGTTTTAAATTCGCCTGCGCCGCTCGCATAGGAGAGGCTATTCGGAAACGTCGCTTTGAAAACGTCGCGTTGCGCGCAGACTAAAAATCGTAATTCTGCGCACAATGTAAAGTATGAAAGAGAACTTGACGGCGGAACTTCTTTCCGTGCTTGCAACCGTTTGCTCCGGCGGAGAGTACGTAGTCGTTTCGGCTAAGGAACTGAAAAAGAAAAGCAGGGCTTTGTCCTCGCTTTCGGGAGAAAATCTGGAGCGGCTTTTTGCCGTTCTGGAAGACCGCGGATACGTTTCGTTAAGGTATTCCGACGGGGAAGAATTTTGCGTCGCGCTATTGACGGGAAGGCAAAATTATAATCCTTTTTCGGAGAGAAACGATTTCGGCTCACAACCTAAAATTTCGCGTTTAAGCGAGATAAAGGCGGGTAACGCTTACTTAAAAGTCGCTTTGATTTCCGCATTCGGCGGATTTGCGGGCGGCTTTATCGGCGCTGTTATCGCGTTTCTTTTAGTTCGGGCGGCGGGCTGATGCTTTCGGGTAAAGAGAGATACGTTCTCAAAAAGGTCTCCTCGAAATGCGGGGAAAAGAAATACTGCCTCGTTTACAGAGAGGAGCTTGCTTCTCCTTCGGGAAGAGTAAAAATAGGAGTGAAAGAGATTGACGGGTTGATATCTTCGCTTTCTCTCGACGGATATATCGATTCGGTCGTCACTTATAGAAACGGCGTGCGAGCGTATTGCATAGCCGTTACCGAAAAGGGAAAGGGGTATAAAAGGGAGCAAACCAATTCCCGCCGTTATATGATTTTCAGGCTTGCCGTCGCCGTTTCGAGCGCGGTAATAACCTTTCTCGTCGGAAGGCTTTTGTATCTTATCGCAAAGTGAAGCGTTTGCTATAAATTATGGAAAAGAGAAATTTCGTTTTAAAAAGTAAATATCAACCGACGGGCGACCAGCCTCAGGCGATTGAAAAACTTACGGAGGGCGTGCTCGACGGGCTTCGCACGCAGGTACTCGTAGGCGTTACGGGTAGCGGAAAAACTTTTACTATGGCTAACGTGATTAAAAATCTCAATCGCCCGGCTCTCGTTATAGCTCACAACAAAACGCTTGCCGCGCAGCTTTGTAACGAATTCAGAGAGTTTTTTCCCGAAAACAGAGTGGAATATTTCGTTTCGTACTACGATTATTATCAGCCGGAAGCGTACATTCCGCAAACTGATACATACATAGAAAAAGACCTTTCGATAAACGACGAGATAGATAAACTACGCCACAGCGCGACTTGTTCGCTTGCCGAGAGAAGGGACGTTATCGTGGTCGCTTCGGTATCTTGCATTTACGGTTTGGGCGCGCCCGAAGAGTATTACAGACTCGCGCTGTCCTTGCGCCCCGGAATGCAGATAGAAAGGAACGAGCTTATGCGCAGGCTCGTGGATATTCAGTATGAAAGAAAGGACGTGGATTTTACCCGTTCTTCGTTCAGAGTTCGCGGCGACGTTATCGAAATTTTTCCCGCCTCGAATTCGGAAGTAGCGGTAAGGGTGGAATTTTTCGGTGACGAGATAGACAGAATTACCGAAGTCGAAGTCGTCAGCGGCAGAACTGTTTCCGAGCTTAATCACGCCGTGATTTTCCCTGCAAGCCATTATGCCGTCGGTTCCGAGAAGTTGAAAAGTGCCGTAAAACGCATAGAATCCGACCTTTTGGAAGAAGAGCAGGCGCTAAAAGACGAAGGGAAACTACTCGAGGCTCAAAGGCTCGGACAGCGCACCCGTTACGATATAGAAATGATGCAGGAGATAGGTTTCTGTTCGGGTATAGAGAATTACAGCAGATATTTCGACGGCAGAAGCCCCGGCGAGCCGCCGTTTACCCTGCTTGATTACTTTCCGGATGATTTCATTCTTTTCGTAGACGAAAGTCATATGACGCTTCCTCAGATACGCGCGATGTACAACGGCGACAGAGCGAGAAAGAAAAACCTCGTCGATTACGGGTTCAGACTTCAATCGGCGTACGATAACCGACCGCTCAGGTTTGAGGAATTCGACGAGAGAATAGGACAGATGATATGCGTTTCGGCAACTCCCGCAGATTACGAGTTAGGTCAGGCAGGGCAGGTTGTGGAACAGATTATCCGTCCGACGGGACTTCTCGATCCCGAAGTTTCAGTTCGCCCCACGAAGAACCAAATAGACGATTTACAAAAGGAAATATACGAGATAACGCGTGAAAAAGGGCGCGTTTTGGTTACAACGCTTACTAAAAAGATGGCTGAAAGCCTTACGGAGTTTCTGAAAGAAAACGGTTTTAAAGTAAGGTATATGCACAGCGACATAGATACGCTCGAACGTATAGATATAATAAACGGGCTTCGCAGCGGAGAGTTCGACGTGCTCGTAGGCATAAACCTTTTGAGAGAAGGGCTCGACCTTCCCGAGGTAAAACTCGTAGCCATTCTCGACGCAGACAAAGAAGGTTTTTTGAGAAGCGATACCGCACTCGTTCAGACGATAGGCAGAGCGGCGAGAAACGCCGAGGGCAAAGTTATAATGTACGCCGACGTAATGACCGACAGCATGAAACGCGCGATAGGCGAAACAAACCGCCGCAGAGAGGTTCAGAAGGAATATAACCGCGTACACGGCATCGTTCCGAAAACCATAATAAAAGACGTGGTAAACACGCTTGAAATAACTAAAAAGCCCGATCGGTCGGAGGGAATAAAGAAAGCGGATATTCCCGAAGAGATAGAAAAACTGAAAGCGCTTATGAAAGTGGCTTCCGCGGAACTCGATTTCGAAAGAGCGATAGAAATACGCGAAACCATTGCGAAACTAAAGAAGAAAATGAGAGGTTGATTTTTTTATAAAACCGCCTGAAACGCGTATAAACGGCGTATATAGAGGAAAAATGAACGATAACAAGTACATCAGAATAAAAGGTGCGAAAGAAAACAATCTTAAAAATATTGATTTGGATATACCGAGGGACAAGCTCGTAGTGTTCACGGGAGTATCCGGCAGCGGCAAGTCCACGCTCGCGTTCGATACGATTTTCGCGGAAGGTCAGAGGCGTTACGTCGAGAGTCTTTCGAGTTACGCCCGTCAGTTTTTGGGGCTGATGGAAAAACCGGACGTAGAGTCTATAACGGGGCTTTCCCCTGCGATTTCCATAGACCAGAAAACAACTTCCAAAAATCCCCGTTCAACGGTGGGTACCGTTACGGAAATATACGACTATCTCCGTCTTTTGTATGCGAGGGTAGGCGTTCCGCACTGCCCTAACTGCGGAAAGAAAATAGAAAAACAGACGGTAGACCAGATTGCCGACAGAATTATGGCTATGCCTGAGGGCAAGAGAATTCTCGTTTCTTCGCCCGTCGTCCGCGGGAGAAAGGGCGAGTTTCAGAAACAGCTCGAACAATACAGAAAGAGCGGCTACGCGAGGGTTTATATAGACGGTTCGGTTTACGAGCTTTCGGAGGAGATCAAACTCGACAAAAACGTAAAGCACAACGTGAACGTCGTAGTCGACAGACTTATCGTGAAACCGGGCATAGAAAAAAGACTTACCGACAGCTTGGAAGCCTGCCTTAAACTTTCGGACGGGCTTGTCGAAATTATCGATATGTCAAAGGACGAAGACGGCAACGCGAAAGAGAAGCCGGAGTTGTTTTCCACCCGATACGCCTGCCCGGACTGCAACATAAGCATAGAAGAAATAGAACCGAGATTATTTTCTTTCAATAACCCGTTCGGCGCGTGTCCCGCGTGTAACGGTCTCGGTTTTACAAACAGAATAGATAAAAATTTGTTGATACCCGATTGGAACAAGTCCTTAAGGCAGGGCGCGCTTACCGTTTCGGGTTGGAATTTGGATTCTGCAAAAACCACGCAAATGTACTTCAACGCGCTTTCGAAGAAGTACGGGTTCAGTCTTGACGTGCCCTTGTCTAAACTTCCCGAGGACGTTATTAACATACTCCTTTACGGCACCGCCGGCGAGAAGATGCAGATAGATTACAATACCTACACGTTCAAGGGTAGCTACATCGGCTCGTACGAGGGGGTTATAAATAACCTTGAAAGACGTTACCGCGAAACGACGAGCGACTATACGAAAGCCGAAATCGAGAGATATATGGTCAGCGTTCCGTGCGACGTCTGCCACGGAAAAAGGCTGAAAAAAGAGGCACTGTCCGTTACCGTAGGCGATAAAAACATAAACGAAGTATGCGATATGTCGGTAATAAATCTGCTTGATTTTATCAATAATCTCAAGCTCACCGACACGGAAATGCTGATTGCCGGCTTGATTTTAAAGGAAATAAAGGCAAGGCTTTCTTTCCTTAAAGACGTAGGACTCGGATATCTGAGCCTGTCGAGAAGTTCCGGAACTCTTTCCGGGGGCGAAGCGCAGAGGATAAGGCTTGCGACTCAGATAGGCAGCGGACTTACCGGCGTTTTGTACATTCTCGACGAGCCGAGCATAGGTTTGCATCAAAGGGATAACGAAAAACTGCTTAACACGCTGAAAAATCTTCGGGATCTCGGCAATACGCTTATCGTGGTGGAACACGACGAGGATACTATGCGCGCCGCGGATTTTATCGTGGATATAGGTCCTAAAGCGGGCGTTCACGGAGGGGAAGTCGTCGCGAAAGGTGCACCCGAAGAGATTTGCGCGTGCACCCGTTCGATTACCGGCGATTATCTTTCGGGCAGAAGAAAAATAGAAATTCCCGCGTTTCGCTATCCGTCGGACGGAAGAATGCTTACTGTAGTCGGCGCAAGGCAGAACAATCTTAAAAATATAACCGTTTCGTTCCCGGTCGGGTTGTTTACGGTGGTTACGGGGGTATCGGGCAGCGGAAAAAGCTCGCTTATAAACGAAGTGCTGTACCCCGCGGTGGCGGCAAAGCTCGGCGGCAAAAAAATTATAGGCGGAAATTGCGACGATATAAAGGGGATAGAGTATTTCGATAAAATTATCGCGATAGACCAGTCGCCCATAGGCAGAACGCCGAGGAGCAACGCGGCAACTTATACGGGCGCGTTCACGCCGATAAGAGAACTTTTTGCGGCGACGCCCGACTCCAAAGAGCGCGGCTACAATGCCGGCAGATTCTCGTTCAACATAAGCGGCGGAAGATGCGAACGTTGCGACGGAGACGGCATAATCAAAATAGAAATGCACTTTCTGCCGGACGTTTTCGTTCCGTGCGAGGTGTGCAAGGGCGCGAGATACAACCGTGAAACCCTTCAGGTTAAGTATAAAGGCAAGAACATAAGCGAAGTGCTCGATATGACGGTAGACGAAGCCGTGGAGTTCTTCTCTAACGTTCCGAGGGTATATTCGAAAATCAAAACGTTGCAGGAAGTAGGTCTGGGGTATATAAAACTCGGTCAGCCCGCCACAACTCTTTCGGGCGGCGAAGCGCAGAGAGTAAAACTCGCTACGGAACTATCGAAACGCCCGACGGGCGGCACGCTTTACATTCTTGACGAACCGACCACGGGGCTTCACACGTACGATGTGGATAAGCTTATCGGAATTCTTCAGCGGCTCAGAGAAAACGGAAATACGATAATCGTCATCGAGCATAATCTCGACGTTATAAAAGTCGCGGATTATATAGTCGATTTAGGTCCGGAAGGGGGAGACGCCGGCGGAACGGTGGTTGCGTGCGGAACGCCCGAAGAAGTTGCCGAAGTAAAGAAAAGCGCAACCGGATTTTTCCTTAAAAAGATACTCGAAAAGAAATAAAAAAGAAGTCGGAAAGCAGATGACAGAGAAAAACAGGAAACCGAGGAATATGTAACCCAAATAGAACCATTTATTGAATGAAAATAATCCATTTTTAACAATGGGAATACAGATCATAAGTGAAAATCGCCGGCGAAACGTTCGTTTTCAAACCGTACGACTCGGTTTACGACCAAACGCACAATATGTATTTCGTCGATAAAGGAGGGAGCTATCCCGATTACTCGATTGCAATGCACGCGAGGGCGAGTTCCTCTAAAGACGGCGACGAAAGTTTTTGCGGCGAGCAAAGTTCCTGGCTTATCCGCGGAGTAAAACCGTGTCTGTACCTCGTTCACGACGGAGGAGAGGTTGTGAACAGTTACGGAATGCAGCCGGACGAATATCACGTGCACGGCTGGGGGAGGTTCGATCACTATTCGACGGGCAGCGGGTATATTAAATACGACTTCGAGAAAGAAGAGGTTGTTTCCCGCGCAGAAATATATTGGGCGGACAACACGGACGAACCGCACGCGCCGTTTAAAGGTAACGATACATTGCCCGAGCAATGCGTTCTCGAAGTAATTGTGAAAGGCAAAATCGTTTTGAGAAAAGGACTCGATAAAATAGAAAAAGATAAGTACAACGTAATAGAATTTCCGAAAACAAAAGCCGACGGAATGAGGCTCGTGTTAAAAGCGAAAGCCGGATTTAACGTAGGAATTCTCGAGTGGAAAGTCTTATAAAACAATTGTGTAAAGCCGGATAAGTCGCATAAAACGCAGCTTGTCGGGCTTTTTTAACCGCACTTCGTAGGGGCGCATTACCTGTTCTCTATTTTGTTTCCGCATAGCTTAATAAAAACCTCTGCGTATGGGGCGAGCATTGCCCGTCCGCTTGTAGCTATGCCTTTAATGCGGAATTCCCACCGCGGCGAGAATACCGTTTGCCACCGTATCCTCGCTTCTGAAAAAGAGTTTTTGCTGCGATAACGTGAGATTTACGCGGTTTTTATACGTTTTGTCTATTTCCGAAAGGAGCCTTTCTTCCGATAAATCTTCTTGCAAAAGGACTCTGAACGCTCCCTTTTTGCGATAGTATTCCGCGTTTTGAATCTGATCCCCTCGCGACGCGTTTTTCGGCAAAGGGATAACGAGCGAAGGGATTTTCATTGCGATAAGTTCGGAAAGACAGTTGCTACCGCCTCGGGAAACGGCTACGTCGCAAACGGCGTACGCGTATTTCATTTCGTCCTCGAAGCTTACCGCCACGTAATCTTTCGGCTCTTCGTCGTTTTGGCGAGAACAAGCGGAAATATTTTCGGTTTTTACATTGTTTTTCCCCGTAAGGTGCAGTACGGAGTATTTTTTTCTAAGCTCTGGTAAAATTGCGCAAACGGCTTCGTTAATCGCAACTGAGCCGCTGCTCCCGCCGAGAACGAGCAAAACGGGCTTGTTTTTTACGAGGTTGTATCTCTTATAAGCTTGCGCCTTCGTGCCGCCGAAAATCTCGTTCGAAACGAGCGCGCCCGAGTAAATTCCGTTCGGGAGTTTATCCGCGGTTTCTTTAAACGAAGTGAAAACTTCCACGGCATATCTCGCGCAAATTCTGTTCGCAAGTCCGAGCGAAAAATCCGATTCATGCAGGATAAGCGGCACTTTTCTTTTTGCCGCGGCGATGGCCACCGGCAGTGAAACGTACCCGCCTTTAGAAAAAACGACGCTTGCCGAAACGTCTTTCAATATCTTTTCGGCTTGCTTTATTCCCTCGTGCAGTTTAAGCGGAATTGACAGGTTTGAAAGCGAAAATTCCCTTTTGAACTTCACCGTGGTTATGGGGTAATATTCTATTTTCGCGGCTTCGGCTTTTGCTTTTTCGGGGCCTGAAACCGAGCCGACGTATACCATTCTGTCGAATTTCTCTTCAAGTTTTTTTGCGATTGAAAGGCAGGGTATGCAGTGTCCGAGCGTTCCTCCGCCGGTTAAAACGAGCGTTTTCATACAACATAGTATATTCTTTTTTTAAAAAAAGTGTTGAAAAGTTAATAAAATTATTATATACTATTATAAAAAAGAAACAAAAACGAAGTTTTCACGCCCGATTTCAGGCGATTGAAACGCCGTCCGGCTATATTTTGCAAAGGCTTGGATTATTCGTTTTTCGGGGAGAAAATATGAACTGTATTATCGCGGTGGACGAGGGAACCACCTCTACGCGCGCAATGCTTTATGACGCGGACAACCACAAGTTTTTAAGTTCCGGCAGCATGAAAATAACTCAATACTATCCTTCCCCCGCGTGGGTTGAGCAAGACGCGAACGAAATCTACGTAAACACTCTCGCGTGCGTCATCGGCAGGATAGAAGCGGCTCCTTCGGGTGCGGAAATCAAGGCTATAGGCATTACCAATCAAAGGGAAACGGTTGTTTGCTGGCACAGAAAAACGGGCAAGCCGATTGCTCCGGCGATAGTCTGGCAGTGCCGCAGAACGGCGGATTATTGCGAAAAGTTAAAGGATAAAGCCGATTTAATTCAAAGTAAAACGGGGCTTGTAGTGGATCCGTACTTTTCGGCAAGCAAAATGAAGTGGATACTCGACAATATCCCCTGCGCAAGGAAGCTGCTTGCGGACGGAAACTTATGTTTCGGCACTATTGACAGCTACCTGATTTTTCGGCTTACGGAGGGGAGAAGTTTCGTTACCGACGTTACGAACGCTTCGCGAACAATGCTTTTCAATATACATACGCTCGGGTGGGACGACGAACTTCTCGAACTTTTCGGGATACCTCGCTCGGCGTTGCCGGAAGTAAAATTCAGTTCGGACGTTTTCGGCTGTTTCAAATACGAGGGGCGGGAGATACCTATCGCGGGAGTCGCGGGCGATCAGCAAGCCGCGCTTTTCGGTCAGGGCTGCATAAAGAAGGGAACGGGTAAAATCACCTACGGCACGGGTATGTTTATGCTTGTGAATACGGGCGACATTCCGGTAAAATCAAACTGCGGCATGATAACGACAATCGCGTGTTCCTGCGCGAAAAAGGCGACTTATGCTATCGAAGGCAGCGTTTTTAACGCAGGCAGTTGCGTTCAGTGGCTTCGCGACGAGCTTGAATTTTTCAAAACGAGCGCGGAGAGCGAAGAGCTTGCGAAAAGCGTTGAAGATACGGGCGGAGTGTATTTTGTACCGGCGTTTACGGGGCTCGGCGCGCCGTATTGGAACAGCGAAGCCCGGGCGTGCTTTACGGGAATTTCCCGCGGGACGAATAAACGTCACTTAACCCGCGCCGTTCTCGAAGCCATATGCTATTCCGCAAAGGACGTTGCCGATTGTATGCGCGCGGATGGAAATATGGAGTTTACCGAAATCGGCGTAGACGGAGGGGCGAGCGCAAACGATTTTCTTATGAGTTTTCAATCGAACGTGCTCGGCGTAAAACTCGTGCGCCCGGAGGAAAAGGAGAGTACCGCGCTCGGCGTCGCACTGCTTGCGGCGACGGCAGTCGGGCTTATATGCGAAGCGGACGTTAAAAATCTTAAAAAAATCGAAAAAGTTTTTCTGCCTTCGCCGGACAGAGAAACCTACGACGAAAAGTACCGCGCGTATAAACTCGCCGTACAAAAGTGTTTATAAAAAAAGACGTTTTTGCATTTCAAACCAAAGCCGAAACAAACAACGAAAGGAGTTAATAAATGGGTACGTTTTATTTTAAAGCAAAAGACGGAAAGGAAATTTTCGTTCGCGAATGGTCGGACGTAGAAAATCCGAAAGGAATTATTCAGATTTCGCACGGAATGGTCGAGCATTCGGGCAGATACGAAATTTTCGCAAACGAGATGAACAAGCGCGGATATATAGTTTTTTCGGACGACCACCGCGCGCACGGCAAAACGGACGACGATACGCCGGGCTACAGCGAGGGGAATATTTTCGGAGGGACGCTGTCCGACCTCGGTGAACTTACCGATTTTTTTAAGGCGAAATACAATTTGCCGGTAGTCATTGTAGGGCACAGCTACGGTTCGTTTTTAACTCAGCGTTACATCGAAGAATACGGCGATAAAGTAAAGGGAGCCGTCATCGGCGGAAGCAATTACATGAAGAATGCCACCGTGCGCGGCGGCAGAATCCTCGCATCCCTCGCGTGCGACCTCGGCAATGCGAAAAAGCCGGCAAACGACCTGAAAAAACTCTCGTTCGACGCTTACGACAAGCAATGCGGCGGTTCGTTTATTTCGTCTATGCCGTCAGAAGTCGAAAGATACTTTGCGGACGAAAAATGTACTTTCGTGTGCAGTTACGCGTTCTATAAATGGTTCTTTAAAGGCATTTACGCGGCGTACGACAAGGGAAACCTCGCTAAGCTGAAAAGGAACTTTCCCGTGCTTCTGATTGCCGGCGAAGACGATCCTGTGGGTGAAAAGGGGAAGGGCGTGAAGAAGCTTGCGGAAATGTATAAAAACCTTTCGCTCGACGTAACCACGGTTCTGTACCCCGGCGTTCGCCACGAGTTTTTAAACGATACTTCCCGCGCGGCGGCGATAGAAGAAATAGCAAACTTTGCGGACAGGGTGATTAGTAAATAAAGGAATAAAAGCGGTCCTTTTTTGTTGAACCGAGATTGCGTTTTTTAAATAAAAAAGAATAGGGATTCCATTCTTCATCACTAATTACCGAAAAGGCGGCTTTTCAGCGCGAAGCGTTTTTGCGGAAAAGAAATCGCCGCTTACCGGCATACGTTTTTGCAAGGCAAACGACCGAAATTGTACTAAATGTACTAAAGGCTCGTTTAACACGGCAAAAACCGATTTATTGCCGCAAAAATAGTTAGTGATAAGGAATGGAATCCCTTTAAAAATACGCGTTTAACGTGTGAAAAACGGCACTTTTGCCGTTTTCTGCGGTATTGTTTTAAGAATCGAACGGCGTTTTCTCTTGCTTTTATTCCGTTCTCAAAGCGATTACGGGATCTTTTTTCGCCGCGATGCGAGAGGGGATAATTCCCGCGATTAGAGTAAGGCACACGCTTATAACCACGAGTATTATCGCGCCCCACCAGGGAACGACCGCTATGCCGTTAAGGCTTGCGAGCGTGGCGAGAATTATGTTAATGGGAACGTCGAGAATAACCGCGATAAGAACCCCGAATAATCCGGCAGCCAAACCTATAATAAGAGTTTCCGCATTGAACACTCTCGAAATATCCTTTTTGCTCGCGCCGATACTTCTTAAGATACCGATTTCCTTCGTTCTTTCGAATACTGAAATATAGGTTATTACGCCTATCATTATCGAAGAAACAACGAGGGATATCGCAACGAAGCCGATGAGAACGTAACTTATCGCGTTGATGATTATGGTAACAGAGGACATCATTATGCCAACGTAGTCCGTATAGCTTATTGCGTCTTCTTCCCTGTTTTCGGCTCTGCACTTATCGTTGTAAGTTTTTATATACTCGACGATTTTGTCCTTGCTTTCGAAATCGGTGGCGTAAATGCTTATGCTTGCGGGATCGTCTACGTTCGCGTATCCGAGTTCGCTCAGGTTGGTAGAGTAAGTGTAGTTAGACGTTTCTTCAAACTTCTTACCTTCGAAAACGTTCCAATCGGTGTTTGCAAGCTGATAGTTTACATACGAATTGTGAGCCATTTCGGTTATTATTTTTTCGGTGAGCTCGTGCGTATATCCGACTACGCCCGAAAGCGAAGTTGCCGTTGCGGACGGTTTCGGTTTGATTATTCCTACTACTTTCAGCTCTATGCCGTTGGTATCGTCGTTAACGAACGCTTCGAGTTCTTCGTTCGATTTTTTAGTAAGTTTCAAATCCTCACCGAGTTTGCCGGAATGACCTTCTTCCGCCTTGTATTTGTCCGCGCCGAGAATGAGTTTGAATTTAAGCTCAAGCATATCTTCGTAGCTTATCGGCGTGTTGTCCGAACTTTTGAAGTCGTCGAGGGATTTTCCGTCGTTAAAAGCGGCGATAAGCTTCTGAAGTTCTTTATTTGACTTTAAGCCGAACGAATACAGAATGAAATCGTCTATTTCGCCGTCGGAGTCGATAGATAAAACAACTTCGTCGTATTTCGTCGGCCACTTGCTGCCCGTGCCCACGAGGTCGTATTGTGATTCGAGAAGCTTCTGATTGTCTATAAGCTCTTCCCAACCGTTAATGCTGAAGCCCATAGTGGAAGCCATGGAATTGTACATATCGGGGTTTACTCCGAACTCCGAACCGTAAGACAGATACTTGCCGAAAATTTTATTCATTAAATTGCTCGGGTTAACCTGCAACATTGCGTGGTCTTTATTGAGTTTTTCGTCGGCTTGTATGAAAATCTGCGGCGTTACGTCGTATGAAAGTTTTATAGCCGAAACGCTGTTTTTAAGCGCGCTCTTTTCTGACTCGACTTCCTTGTTCAGCTTGGTGTAAAACTCGTAAAGATTGTTCTGAGATTTCGTCTGGCTTACGTATTGCATAAGCTTGACGAGTATGTCGTTCGAGTAGATGTAGTTTTCGAGTTTCTCCTGCTCGTTCTTGTCGCCTGCGGAACCGAGAATGGACGACATCATTGCGGAAGTGTTTACCGAGCTTCGTTCGATGGTGAGGGGATAGGTGGAAAGAGTGTCTTCCTGAACTCTGTTTATGTAAAGCTGAAAGCCGTTCGAAAGGGAAAGTATCAGCGCGATGCCGATGATGCCTATACTGCCCGCAAACGCAACCAAAATCGTGCGCGCCTTCTTCGTCATAAGATTTTTAAGCGAAAGGAAGAACGCCGTCGAAAGACTCATGGATTTGTTTTTAGTCGATTTCTTGCGCGTTTTAGGGGCTTTTTTCCGTTTTAAGCCGTCTGCGTCCGAATCAATGGAACTTATTGCGGCTTCGTTTTTTTCGTTTTCGGGCGAGCCATTGGTCTTTGCCTTGCTCTTTTCGATAAGCTCGGCTAATTCTTCTTCGCTTACGGGCATCGTGTCCGAAACGATTTCGCCGTCTTTCATACGAATTATTCTCGTCGAATAGTCCTCTGCAAGCTGCGGGTTGTGCGTAACCATAACCACCAGTTTGTCCTTGGCTATTTCTTTAAGAATATCCATAATCTGAATGCTCGTAGCCGTGTCGAGCGCGCCGGTCGGCTCGTCCGCAAGAATTATGTCCGGATTGTTTACGATGGCTCTTGCTATCGCAACCCTCTGCATCTGACCGCCGGAAAGCTGATTGGGCTTTTTGTTGACGTGATCCCCGAGCCCTACTTTTTGCAATGCAGCTATAGCTCGTTCTTTTCTCTCTTTCGGGGAAACGCCGGAAAGAGTTAACGCAAGCGCTACGTTTTCGAGAACCGTCTGATGCATTATCAGATTGTACGTTTGAAAAATAAACCCTATGGTGTGATTCCTGTAGGTATCCCAGTCGGCGTCGGTGTATTCCTTTGTGGACTTGCCGTTTATGATAAGGTCGCCGGAAGTGTATCTGTCAAGCCCGCCGACGATGTTCAAAAGCGTGGTCTTGCCGCAACCTGACGCGCCGAGTACGGACACGAATTCGTTTTCTCTGAAATCCGTGGAAATACCTTTGAGCGCCCGAACTGTCGTGTTAGCCGTCACATAATCCTTTACTATATTTTTTAATGAAAGCATATTTCTCTCCGATTCCCTGTAAAGCGTTCTTTGTATAATTTTAACACAAATTATATTAAAAGACTATTAAAATAGACTTAAAATACTCTTAAAAACGATTTTTTATTATTTATTTTGTCATACTGCATTATACGAAATCGATAAAACATGACGAGAATCGACTAAATCGAATAAAAACGTATCGAAAAGAATATTTATAATATATCCGATTTATATATATCCGATAACCGTGGAGGCGAATAGAATGCTTTTAAAAAAGAAAACAATATTGTTCTGCGAGGAGAAGAGATTTTCGCCCGCGGCTTGCGTTATCGAAGTCGATTCTTTCGGGGCGAATATAACCGTTACGCCATCCGCCGAGAAAGTTTTTTTGTATTGCGACTGCGGTTTTTCCGAAGCCGAAAAAAGAAACGGCTCGTTTTACGCGAACGGATATAAAGATAAGTCGATTGTCGCCGCGTTGATAAACGGAAAAATTTACGCGGAAAAATCGGATTTTAATCTTTCGGACAAATGCCGGAAGGTTTTGAACGGCGGAGCAAGCGACAGAGAAACCGATAATTCCGAATTTTGCAAGGCTGCGGATGAAGTCAAAATTCCGTACGACGACGAGGCTATTTCCACCGTGAATTACTACCCCGAAAAATACTCGAAAAAAGCGGGTATCGTTAGGGAAACGTGCGAAAAGCGGGACTTTTTAAAAAGCGAAGAAAAAAGCCGCGGTCAATATTGCACATTTTATCCACAAATAAACCATGGGGAGATTTTAAATGAAGGAGATTGTGATGAGAAGAATGAGCGTGCTCAATCAAAAGAGAGCGCAAATGCAACGCAGAAAGGAAATAAAGATGATGCTTGCGAGGAGAAAAACGGCGCAAGCGATTTTGGCGGAGAAAGAGGAGGAGAAAACCGTCTGTACGCGTTAAAAGAAAAAACGGAGGCTGTTCTTAAAGAGTTCCCTCGGGAGCGCGCGCTCGAAAGAGTGACGAGCGGTTGCCGTTTCGCAAGGATAACCTATGCGGACGACAAACGGTACGTGGTCGGTATGTCGGAGGACGGCGGAAAACCCGAGTATCTCTTTTTCGGCGTGCCATGCAAAAAGGGCGACAAGCAGCCGACCGAATTTGCAAGTAAAGCGTATTTTGTTCCCGTCGGCGGCGAAGACGGGTATTTTTTGCTGTGTCAGGATTTTTACTCGGGCGAAATTTTGTGATTTGTCGCCGTTTCATTTTTAAACGGGAAAAGCCGAAAGAAAAACAATAAAAAAGGACGGGCAATTCGCTCGTCCTTAAACTTTTGCAGTTGAAAAAATTTTTGTTCGTTTGTCGGCTGCCGTCAATTATAAACCGAGATACAATCCGATAAGGGAAATGGTGTTTTTAATTCCGTCGAAGTGCGTTCTTTCCATTCCGTGCGAAGCGTGAACGCCCGTGCCGATGAGCGCTCCGGGAACGTCGTATCCGGCAGTCCACATAGCGCCGACGTCGCTTCCGTAAAACGGGTAAATATCAACCGCGTACGAAAGGTTGTTTTGCTTCGCTTTTTCGATAAGAGAAGAGGTCAGCGTATAGTCGTAGGGACCGTGGCTGTCTTTAGCGCAAACGGAAACGTCGTATTCCGTGCAGTTGAGGTCGGTACCCACGCAGCCCATATCCACGGCGAGCATCGTGTATAACCCGTCGGGAACGTAAGCCGCGCCGTGTCCTACTTCCTCGTACATCGTTATAAGCATTTTTACGTCGTATTCGGGGGTGAGGCGTTCTTCTTTCATTATCTTCAAAAGAGTAATAAAGCAAGCGACGGAAGCCTTATCGTCTATAAATCTCGATTTCAGAAACCCGCTTTCGGTAACGGTAGTTTTCGGATCGATGCAAATGTAATCGCCGCTTTCTATGCCGAGCGCGCGCACGTCCTTTGCGGATTTTACGACCTCGTCGAGTCTTACGTACATATTTCCGTCGTCACGCGGGCGGGTTGCCGCGTCCGGGTAGACGTGAGAAGACGGGCTTTTCGAAAGGAACGTACCCGTGTATCTTTTTCCGCCTCTTGTGATTATAGTGCAGTACTCGCCGTCGAGCGTTGGCAGCTGAGGTCCGCCTACTTTGGAAAACGTTATTTCGCCGTTTGAAGAAATTCCGCGTATCATCGCGCCGAGCGTATCGCAATGAGCCGAAAGCCCGAGCGTGCGCGAGTGATCTTTCCCTTTAACGGAGAGAATCGCACAACCTTTTCTCGTCATCGAAAAATCCGCGCCGAGAGCTTCCGCATAGTCTTTTACCACTTGCATTACTTCCTTGTAATAGCCGCTCGGACTCGGCGTCAAAAGAAGTTTTTTCGCCGTTTCGAAGTAAAAATCTTTATATTTTTCGGGATTGAAATTCATTTTTTTATCGTCCTTCGTTTTTTAAATACATTTTACAACTTTTCGGGTTTGAAAGTCAATCGCTTTATAATAAATAATAAACGGTTCGTAAACCGAAAAGATTGACTTTAGATACTTTTTTCGTTATAATTTACTTATGCGAAAGATTACTGTGCCGAGCGAATTCTTCAGCGCGAAAGACACGCTCGAATGCGGGCAGATTTTCAGGTATATCCCCTATAACGAAGCTTATCTGGTGTTTTCCGCCGATAAAGCGTGCTTAATTAAAACCGCCGGGGATAAGACCGAAATTACTACGGACGACTCGGCTTACTTCGAAAATTATTTCGACCTTACAAGAGAGCTTGACAAGGTTTATCTTAAAGCGCGTTCGTTCGGGAACGAGTTTCTTTCCGTCGCCGCGGAATGCGGAAAAGGCGTGAGGTTGCTCAGACAGAACACGTTCGAAACGCTGTTTTCGTTTATAATCTCTCAAAACAACAATATTCCGAGAATAAAACGGATTATAGAAAGTCTTTGCGACGAGCTCGGAGAAAAAAGAGAGTTCGACGGAACGGAATACCGCGCGTTTCCGTCCTTAGACGCGCTTCTTAAAAAAGACGAAGCTTTCTACAAAAGCAAGGGGCTCGGATACCGCGCCGAATACATAACGAGCGTTGCCCGGGCTATAGCGGACGGCGCGTTTTCGATTGAAAAAGCAGAAAAACTTCCGACGGCGGAATTAAAAAAGAGTCTTTTAACTCTCAAAGGCGTGGGGCCGAAGGTTGCCGATTGCGTCAGCCTGTTCGGTTTTTATCGTTACGACAGCTTTCCCGTGGACGTTTGGATGGATAAAATTTACCGCGAAAACTTCGGCGGTACTCTTACGGACAGAAACGAAATATCTAAGTATTTCGTAAGTTTGTTCGGTGAGAACTCGGGTTATTTTCAGCAGTATATGTTTCACTATAAAAGAAATCTGGAAGACAAGAAATAAAAGGAGAATAATATGATTTACATTACGGGCAGTCTTAATATGGACTTATGCATCGAAACGCCGTATATGCCTAAAGAGGGCGAAACCATTACGGGCAAAAACTTTATTTCCAACGGCGGAGGAAAGGGCGCGAATCAGGCTACGGCGGCGGCAGTTCTCGGCGGAAACGTAAAGATGTGCGGCGTTGTAGGCAACGATTCTTTCGGTGAGATTTTGGTCGATAACCTTAGAAAAGCGGGGGTAACGACCGATTGCATAAGAAAGCAGAAGGGTGTTTCCACCGGAATAGCGGTCATCGTTTTAACGGGCGGCAACAACAGAATTATTCTCGATAAAGGGGCGAACGCCACGCTTACCGAAAAAGACATAGACGAATTTTTAAAGGACGCGAAAGAGGGCGACGTATATCTTACCCAGCTTGAAAATCCCATTTCCGTTATAGGTTACGGGCTTAAAAAAGCAAAGGAAGCGGGGATGTTTACGATACTTAATCCCGCGCCCGCAAACAAGGAAATTTCGGAATATTTCGAGTACGTGGATCTGATTACTCCCAACGAAACAGAGCTTGAAATTTTCGGAGGGAAGGAAAAACTTTTCGACGCCGGAATAAAGAAAATAGTCACTACGCTCGGCTCTAAGGGCTACGAAATAGCGGACGCTTCTTCTTCCGAAATTTATCCCTGCATAAAGGTTAAAGCCGTAGACACCACGGCTGCGGGCGACACGCTTTGCGGCGGTCTCGTAGTGGGGCTTTCCGAGGGAAAAACTCTCGAGGAAGCTTGCGCGTTCGGCAGCAAAGCGGCTTCGATAGCCTGCACGAGGAGAGGCGCGCAGCAGTCCATTCCCTCAAGGGAAGAAGTCGAAAATTTTAAAGGTTAGGGATAAGGCATGGAATCCCTAAGTTAAATGCCGTTGCCGCGGCGACGGCTTGTATTTATATTTATAGGAACCGAGGAGAAAAAAATTTATGCCGTTAGTACCTGCTAAATGCGCTAATTGCGGAGGGGTGCTCGATATTGATCCGTCAAAGAGGCCGCGATATGTTCTCATTGCGGAACGCCGTTTATAAGCGAAAAGGCGATTAACAATTATAAAATAACCAACGTTGCGAATTACAACACGGTAAACAACATAACGGGCGGAGAAATTCATATTCACACCGCCGAAAGCGACGCGCCGAAAAGATTGCTGAGGAGCGTGTTCGCCGGAGTGAAACAAGATAATGTCGACGTTATAATAAGCAACGAAGATAAGCTCGAAACGAAATATCCCGAAAGCCCCGAGTATCTTATGGCTAAGGTTCTTGACGAAGTTTATACCGCATTCAGGAATTACCACCGCGATAGCGTGGGATGGTGTCATATAGAAAACCTTATTACGGTCAAAGAAACAGCTGCGGAACTCTTTGAAGAGTATTATCCGTTTATAAAAAAGACTATTAATGACGCGATAAGCGAAGCTAACGGTAAAGAGTATACCGGGGAAAGGTTTTTCGAATGAATCCATAATTTAATTATAGCAGGTTATAGCAGGCAAAGAATAAATATCAATAGAAAAACGCAATATTTTTTTGCAAATTTTTCCACATAGTCCCCTATATCTAAGAGTTTTTTAAAAAAACGATGATTACTGCAGTAAAAAATCGCAAGTAATCAGTGCGTTTCGCACGCGTGTTTGTTTTGACTTTTTTCTATAAATATAGTAAAATAATGCAAAAATATCATCGACGGGATATGAAGGAAAGGTAATAGACAAATGAAAGAAAGTACGGTAAAGCTTATATACGAAATGCTTGAAAATTCCGGGTTCGGTAAAAAATATGCGGAGGAAATTTTTTCCGCCACGGAAGCGATTGCAAACGCGTTTAAAACGGGGCACAGACTTTACGCTTGCGGCAACGGAGGAAGCGCGTCTGACGCGGAACACATAGTAGGCGAGTTTGCTAAATCGTTCAAGAAAAAAAGACCTGTTCAAAAGGAATTCGCGGAGAAGTTCCTCGGCGTTTTCCCCGAGTGCGTAGAAGTAGCGGAAAAGACCGAAATCGGATTGCCGGCGTTCAGCCTTGTAAGTCAAAGCGGAATAATGACTGCCGTCAACAACGACATAGGCGGGGACTACGTTTTTTCTCAGCAGGCTTATGCGTACGTTAACGACGGGGATATTTTGGTAGGAATTTCCACTTCGGGCAATTCCGCGCCGGTATGCAACGCCGCGAGAATAGCTAAAGTTAAGGGAGCGACGGTCATCGCCTTTACGGGTAAAACGGGCGGCGATCTCAAAGAGCTTGCCGATGTATGTATTCTCAGCGAAAAACAGGAAACCTATCTTATTCAGCAGGAACATATAGTAATGTATCACGCCGTATGCGCCGCGGTCGAGGAGGAGCTTATATGATAGGCGGTTTCGATATAGGCGGAACGAAATGCGCCGCGCTTATCGGGGAGGACAAAGGAAGCGACCTTGAAATTTTCGATCGCAGAGAATTCAAAACCGAGGGCACACCGTATGAAGTTATAGCAAAACTTATATCCGTTTTAAAACAGGAGCTTTCGGACAAAAGCAAAACGGAAAAGGATTTAACCGCGATAGGCGTTTCCTGCGGGGGACCTCTCGACGGGAAAAGAGGTATAATAATGTCGCCGCCGAACCTTCCCGGTTGGGATAATATCCGCATAACCGAGATTATCCGAAAAGAACTCGGCGTAAAAGCGTACCTTTGCAACGACGCGGACGCTTCGGCTATAGCGGAATGGAAGTACGGCGCGGGCAAAGGCTCGGAAAATATGGTTTTTCTCACGTTCGGCACGGGGCTCGGCGCGGGGCTTATTTTAAACGGAAAGCTTTACGTCGGCGCGAACAATTTCGCGGGGGAAGCGGGGCACATACGTCTTGATAATCAGGGACCATGCGGGTATGGTAAAATCGGCTCGTTCGAAGGATTTTGCAGCGGAGGGGGGATTGCCCGTCTTGCGAAAAACAGAGTTCTTGAAATCCTGCAAACGGGTGAAAAGCCGGATT
Source organism: Christensenellaceae bacterium (assembly GCA_022768945.1). GTDB lineage: Bacteria > Bacillota > Clostridia > Christensenellales > Borkfalkiaceae > RGIG3732. Next base: position 36,760 of record JALEKY010000048.1, read on the forward strand.
TTTGCGCTTCGGTAAGCGAGCTTGCAAACATAACGGCTAAATCGCTTTTTGGCGCCGCCGAGAACGGAAGCAAACTTGCAAAAGATATTTTTGCGGAAGTAGGCGACTATTTCGGTTTGGGGCTTTCGTATATTATAGACTTACTCAATCCCGAAAGAATTATCGTTGGCGGAGTGTATATGCGCGCTCATAAATATATAGAAAAATCCATGCGCGCGAGGATTAAAAAAGAATGCCTTTCCGTCCCGGCTAAGGTCAAAGTTCTTCCTGCCGGGCTCGGAGAAAAAATAGGAGATTACGCCGCGCTTTCGATTGCCGCGAACGCGAATAACAGATAGAAAATGAAATCTATAAACATAGTAAAAGTGCCGTTTATCGCGAAAAACCGGCGCTTTTTTCTTGCTGAAAAATAGATAACGATGAAGGACGGAGCCCCTAAAATCTTCTTTTCCCTCGTATATTCGGCTAAGCGTTTGTCAATAATAAAGTCGTAGCCGGTGGCGATAGCGTCAGAACACACAAGAAAGGCGAATCTTTAGCCTTTTCGTAAACGCTCGAGCATCATTACCGTCGGCTAAGGGTAGCTGAAAACCTTGCGCGTACATATAATGTAACGGGGCTTCGGTTATCTCGATAATCTTATTTCGGGGGATGACATTATGATAAAACGAGGCGAACTATATTACGCCGATTTAAGCCCCGTGGTCGGGAGCGAACAAGGCGGAGTAAGACCTGTGCTCGTGGTGCAGAACGATATAGGCAACAAATACAGCCCCACGGTTATTGCCGCCGCGGTTACGAGTAAAATCAACAAAGCCAAGCTTCCGACGCATATCGAGCTCGGGGCGGAGCAGTACGGTCTGAGCAAAGATTCCGTAGTTCTGCTCGAACAAATCAGAACGATAGACAAGCGCAGGCTTAAAGAGCGCATAGGTATGTTGCCCGCCGTCACTATGAGCATGGTGAACGACGCGCTTCTTATAAGTCTCGGTTTCGGAGAAAATCGCGATACCGTAAACTGAACGCGGTTATGCCGAAACTAAAAATAATTCCTTCCGACTTCGCGGATATAAAATGCGTTCGTCGGGAGGATTTTTTGTGCCCGGGATAGGCAAAAGTGATTTTCTCGTTCCCGCGATAAGAAGTAATTTTCCCTAATTTGTCCTATTAAAAACAAACGCTTGATTTATTTTTTCAAATGGTATAAAATTAAAATAAATATCTGTGGGAATTCCCGTTAGCGACAGAGATTCCCGTCGAGAGGTAAAAATGGAAAAAAGAAATTTAACTCTGCTGACCGACTTATACGAACTTACGATGATGAACGGCTATTTCAACGAGGGCTACAAAGATCAGATAGCCGTGTTCGATATTTTTTTCCGTCAGCACGATTTGATTACGTACTCTCTTGCCGCCGGGCTCGAGCAAGCCATAGACTATGTGGAAAACCTTCGCTTCGGCAAAGAAGAGATAGAGTATCTTAAGGGATTAAATCTTTTTTCGGAAGAATTCCTCAAATATCTTTCGGATTTTAAATTCACGGGCGATATTTACGCCGTGCCGGAAGGGACGATGGTTTTTCCCGGCGAACCTATTCTAACGGTAAAAGCTCCCGTAATTCAGGCGCAACTCATAGAAACCGCGCTTCTCAACATTATAAATCATCAAACGCTCATCGCTTCCAAAGCCGCTAAAATCTGTTATGCGGCAAAAGGAGATTCCGTTATGGAATTCGGCTTAAGAAGGGCGCAGGGACCTGACGCCGGCATATACGGTACGAGAGCTTCGATAATCGGCGGGTGCGGTTCTACTTCGAACGTGCTCGCGGGGCAGATGTTCGATATTAAAGTTGCGGGTACTCACGCGCACAGCTGGGTAATGAATTTTCCGTCCGAACTCGAGGCGTTCCGCGCGTACGCAAGGCTTTACCCGGACGCGACGCTTCTTCTCTGCGACACTTACGATACGCTCAGAAGCGGCATTCCCAACGCGATAAAGGTTTTCGACGAGCTTAAGGCGGCGGGGCATAAACCGCTCGGAATAAGGCTCGACTCGGGCGACCTCGCGTATCTTTCAAAAAAGGCGAAGGAGATGCTCGTGAAAGCCGGCTATCCGGACGCGGTTATCTGCGCTTCGGGCGATTTGGACGAATACTCGATTACCTCGCTTAAAAATCAGGGCGCGGCGATTTCTCTTTGGGGAGTAGGCACAAAGATGATCACGGGCGACAGGCTTCCCGCGCTCGGCGGAGTGTACAAGCTTGCCGCGGTTGAGGAAAACGGAAAGCTTATCCCGAAAATCAAGCTCAGCGATAACGCCGTAAAAATCACCAACCCCGGTTTTAAAAATATTTACAGAATTTACGACGGTCAGACGGGTAAGGCGGAAGCCGATCTTATTCACTTAAGAGGAGAAAAAATAGATACGGACAAGCCGCTTACGATTTTCCACCCCGTCGATACCTGGAAGAAGATTACTTTCGAGAACTATAAAATACGCGAACTTTCCGTACCCGTTATTCTCGGCGGCAAAACCGTTTACAAATTCCCGACGCTTAAAGAAGTGGCGAAATACGCTAAATCGGAGATGGATTCTTTCTGGGACGAATATTTGCGCATAGATAATCCGCATATTTTCAAAGTAGACCTTTCAAAAGAGCTTTACGATTTGAAAACCGGAATGATTAACGAAATAAGAGGAAAGAAATAAGCGCGTTAATATGCGAAAAAGGCGGTTTTTAGGAACGTATAGCACAAAAAGCGCTTTGTATTTCGAGAGGTGAAAATGGTTTATTTTCTTGTTTTGATATTTATTATACTTGCCGATCAGGTTACGAAAATCGCCGTTGCGGCGCAAGGGACGGGGTGGTCTATGGAAATAATTCCGGGGCTGTTCTCGTTCGACTACACGCAAAACAAGGGCGCGGCTTTTTCCTGCCTTTCGGGAGTGAGTTGGGCGCAGGATTTCTTTGCAATACTTACCTTTATAATTCTGCCCGTTTTGTATATAGCGTTTTTATATATGGGTAAAAACAGAAAATGGCTGAAAACTTCTTTCGTCTTGCTTATAGGCGGAACGCTCGGCAATTTTATCGACCGCATCGTTTTTAATTCAGTAACCGATTTTATACATATACATTTCTTCCCGGCTATTTTCAACGTGGCGGACATTGCGCTTACCGTCGGCGCGATAATGCTTATAGTCTGGTTTGTTTTTCTTGACGACGAAGCGATTATTCCGATAGGAAAGAAAAAGAGGAAAAATGAAAAGCAAAATTAACGAAAACGCCCCCGAAAAAAGGGGCGTTCTTTTAAATAACGGCGAAGATTTTTTGAATGAGAATTTGACGAATGAAGACGAAAAAGCCGCCGTTATCGCACAAAAACAGATATTTATCGCGGATAAATTCTATTCTCGGGCGGACGTTTTTCTTTCAGAAAAGACGGGATTTACGAGGAGCAGAATTCAGAAAATTCTCGATAAGGGAAACGCGGAATTAAACGGCAAACCTTTAAAAAACAAAACGTCGTTAAAAGCGGGCGACGAGGTATCTCTCGAAATTCCCGATCCCGAAGAAATAAGCCTCGAACCTGAAAATATTCCCCTCGATATTATTTACGAAGACGATTGTCTTGCCGTTATAAACAAACAGCAAGGGCTTACCGTTCACGCGGGCAGCGGCATAAAAAGCGGAACGCTCGTCAACGCGCTTCTGTACCATCTCGACAGCTTAAGCGGAATAAACGGGGTGATTCGTCCAGGAATAGTTCACAGAATAGACAAGGATACGTCCGGGCTTCTCGTAGTCGCAAAGAATGACAAAGCGCACATATCGCTGTCCGAGCAGATTGCCGAAAAAACTTGCAAAAGGACTTACCTCGCTCTTCTTTCGGGCGTTTTAAAAGACGAAAAAGGTCATATAGAAACATATATAGACAGGTCGATGAGAGACAGAACCATGATGGCTGTATCTTCTTCCGGCAGGCTTGCGATTACCGATTACAGGGTGGTGAAAAGATACCCGGAGTATACGCTTACCGAGTTTTCTCTTCATACCGGAAGAACGCATCAGATAAGAGTGCATGCGAAATATATCGGTCATCCGGTCGTGGGCGATAAGGTGTACGGAACAAAGACTTGCAAGTTTAATCTGAACGGGCAGCTTTTGCACGCGTTCAGGCTTGAGTTTACTCATCCCGAAACGGGCGAGAGGATGACTTTCGAAGCTCCGCTCCCCGATTATTTCGTCAAGGTTCTCGACGTTCTCGATAAAAAGCAATAAACGTAGGCGGCTGCTTGTTGCGGCTTCGGAGTGGAATGCAATCCTTAAAAAACATTTTTCAAATTTTTCCTATAATGAAAAAACGTTTTACTTTTTTTCGTTAAAGTTATATAATAATTTACGTTTTCAAACAAGGGTAGGCTTTTAAACTCCGAAGGAACGGTTGTTTAGTTCCCTTTTTGAATTTGATAAAATACTCTGTAAATGCGTTTTTCGGGTAAAAGATACCGGAAGCGGCGAGTTTTTTCCGTCGGTTTTGAGGGAAACTTTCCGTTTGAGGCTTTTTACGAAAAGTGTTTGTTAAGGTTGATAATATGACGGACGTACTTAAAACAATTTTTACGATAGCCGTGATTTTGCTTTCAACAAAGCTTCTCGGCTTGCTTATGAGGAAACTCGGGCTTCCGCAGGTAATAGGCGGAATTCTCGCCGGGCTTCTCATAGGTCCTACTATCTGGGGCTCGTTTATACCCGCCAACGATTTCTTTCCGCTTAGCGCGAAATTCGTAGATACCTTTTCGGAAATAGGCGTTATACTCGTATTGTTTTCCGCGGGGTTGGAAACTAACCTGAAAGAGCTTAAAGAACTCGGCTTTACCGCGTTCGTGGTGGCGATGGGCGGCGTTTTGTTGCCTCTCGCGCTTGGTACGGGTGTCGGAATGATTTTTGTCTATCCAGAAACTCACGATATTTTCTCGGCAATATTTATCGGCGTTATAATGTGTGCGACCTCTGTAGGCATCACTGTCGAAACGCTTAAAGAACTCGGCAAACTCAATTCGAAAGTCGGTACTATAATCGTATCGGCGGCGATTATCGACGACGTTATCGGCATAGTCGTTTTAACCGTGTTTATGAGCGTAGCGGGCGACAGCGGAAGCACTTCTCCCATACTCGAAGCAATTAATCCGAGCGGAAACGCGCTTATATCCATTTTGTGGATGTGCGTGTATTTCGTAATCGCAATCGGCGGCGGCGTGTTTATATCCAAGCTTTTCCATTGGATAAGCGAAAAGCACCCCGACACGCACAGACTTCCCATTTATTCGCTTGCCGTATGCTTTATTTACGCGGTCGTTGCCGAAGTGGTTTTCGGCGTTGCGGATATTACGGGCGCATACATAGCAGGCGTTGTGCTCAGCACGAACCATCGCTGCGCGCAGTACGTCGATAAAAAAGTGGCAATCAACTCGTACATGCTTTTCGGCCCGATTTTCTTTGCCCATATAGGTATGGAAATTTCGTTCGAAGGTTTTAACGGCGGGATTATTCTGTTCGCGCTTGCGTTCGTTGCGGCGGCGATTATCGGAAAAATTTTAGGTTGCGGTCTTACTTCGCGAATGTTTAAATTCGGCTGGCGCGACAGTATGATAGTAGGTTTCGGTATGATTGCGAGGGGGGAAGTAGCCCTCGTCGTAGCTCAAAAAGGAATAAGATCCGGGCTTATGGACGGTACTCACTTAACCGTTGTAGTAATGCTCGTTCTCGTAAGTTCCGTTCTTTGCCCGCTTTGCCTTAAAGCGTTATCCGGCGGAGATAAAAAGCCGCCTTTATCGGAGATTATCGAGCAAAAAGAGAGCGAAAGCCAAAAGGCGGTTTAAACTTTTAAGAATTAAAAATTCTGAGATATAGCTAAATAAGTGTAGGGATTCCATTCTTCATCACTAATTACCGAAAAGGCGGCTTTTCAGCCCTTTTTT
>JALEKY010000055.1 GCA_022768945.1 Christensenellaceae bacterium
GAGCTGGAAGTTCGTAGAGTATATAGCAAGCAAAGAAGGGCAGGAGATTCTTATGTCCACTGGAACACAGATCCCCATTTACGAAAACGTCGGTAAGGATATCATCGAAAGAGAGTCCAAACTCGGCCCCGCTAATTACGAAATTTTGATAAAGTCCGCTAAAACGCAGAAAGCCGGCAGATGGACGTATCTTAAAAACCAACAATGGTATTCGTTGGGCTACGATTTATATTCGGGAAACCTTCTCGACTCTAACGAGGAAGAACGTTGGACGACAGACCGATTCCTTGAAAAATGCAAGGAGATAGTCAACCAGTATGTCGGCTAAAAGGATAACGAAAGACAAACGCAACACGATAATATGCGGGTGGTTGTTTATATCACCCCTTCTTATCGGATTGTTGCTTTTCGTGGCTTTTCCTCTTATATACGCCGTGATACTGTCTTTTTGCGAATACGACCTGTTCACCTCTCCCAAATGGATTGCTATCGACAACTTCAAGGAGATGGTAAGCGACAAATTTTTTATGAAGTCGCTTTTGAACGCCCTTGTTTACTGCCTTAACATACCCATAAGAATAGTGTTGGCCCTGCTTGTGGCGAATATTCTTGCGGGCAAAATAAAAGGCTCCGGCGTGTTCCGCATGATTTATTATATTCCCACTATCTGCGGGGCGGTGGCGATAACTTTCATATGGCAATGGATGATGGCTTCCGAATACGGGCTGTTCTATAAAACGCTTAATGCGATAGGGATAAAGCCCATAGCTTTCCTCGACAAAAGGCATTTTATGGGCTCTATGATAGCAATGAGCGTATGGTGCAGCTTCGGCGTATCTCTTTTGCTTCTTTTCGCCACGATAAAAAATGTGCCCAAAAGCCTTTATGAAGCGGCGGAAATAGACGGGGCAAACCCGTTAAAAAAGCTTATACACATAACCGTTCCCGCGGTTTCGCCCATTTTGTTTTATCTTCTTATAACGGGTATCATCGGCTCTTTTCAGGAATTCACGCTGTTCAACGTTATGTCCGGCGGAAACGTAACCGAAACGAATATTATGCCCGTCTGGTGGATTTACAACTTCACCGGGAAATACGGTTACAGATACGGTTATGCGTCCGCGCTCGGCGTCGTTTTAGGCGCAGTGCTGGTGCTTTTATCCGTGTTGCAGTTCAGACTGTCCAAAAAATGGGTTTTCTATTCTTAAGGCGGGGAGGTGTTGTGTTATGAAAAAAAGAATAAACCTGCCCGGCATTATAAGTAAAATTCTGGCTTACGCCGTACTCGTATTGTTTGCTATAATCGCGCTCGTGCCAGTACTTTATGCCGTTTCCACCGCGTTTTCGGGGGTTAACGATATTTACAAGGCGAGTTACAAGTGGTATTTTCACCCGATAACTTTTTACAGTTTCAAGACTATTTTCAAACAATACGACCTTGTAAGGGGATTTTTTAACACGCTGTTATACGTTATTCCGCCGATAGGCGTGGGTATGTTTACAAGCGCGCTTGCGGCGTTTTCGTTTGCAAAGCTCGAATTCCCCGGAAAAAGAATAGTGTTTTACGCTATGCTCGGCACGATTGTGCTTCCCGGCGTAATCACGCTTATACCGAGCTACGTAATGTTTTCTAAATTTTATCACTGGAACAATACCCCGCTGCCGCTTATATTGCCGGGAATGTGCGGCTCGGTAATGACTATGTTCTTTATTTATCAATTCTTTTTAACCCTCCCCGGCGAATTGAACGACGCGGCGAGAGTAGACGGAATGAATTGGTTCGGTATATTTCTAAAAATAATTTTGCCGTTATCGAAGGCGGTGCTTATAACGCAGATTATCCTGTCCTTCGCAGGGGCTTACAACGATTATCTCGGACCGCTTCTCTATGTGGGAACGGTTGAAAAATACAAAACATTGCAACTTATTATAGCAACCATCAACACGTCGCAGTACGTAAGACACACTTATACTATGGCGGGGGCGGTTGCTTCCATGCTCCCCGTTTTCATTCTTTTCGCGTTTACGCAGAAGTACTTCGTGGACGGAATAGTGATGACCGGTTTGAAAGGATAACCGCACGGGTTCGGTGGGGCGAGGAAGATTCGGACAGTCGTGCGGTCGGACTTAAGCCTTGCCGAGGTTTAAATTCAGTTCGGCTAAAGGAGAGAAAATGAAAAATTTAAAGTTTATACTTTGCTTTTTAATCTGTTGCTCTTTCGTCTTTGCTTTCGTTTCCTGTAACGGGACGAGCGGGGATTCTCAAAGCGGAAGCGGCTCGTCCTCGGACATAAGCGGAGAAGATAATTTTCCCGATCAAAACGATGACGCGTACACGGACAGAAACGGCAATAAGGGGCTTAAAACAAGCAAATTCCGCATAGATTTCGTTCAGAAAACGTCGGGGTACGAAGTGCAGGTTTGCAACGCTTCTTCGGACGTTCCTCTCTGGAGCGGCACCCCCGCAAACCTTTTGATAAAGGGTAAAGCGAAGTCTCTCCTCGGCGGGTTCGACGAGGGAAAATATTCCTCGGCGTACGACTCTGTTACGAGGACGGATTACGGTTACAGGGCTTTGGCGAACGTAAAGACCAGGGCGGGCAGCGAAATAGAAGTGCGCGACTGTTATCGGATAAATTCGGACGAATTTTTAGTAACGCGCTACGTCATTCCGAAAAGGGTGGCAAGCGACGATAAAGGCGTATCTTCCGCATTCAAGCTGACTTCCGCGAAAGAGGGCAAATATTCATACTTCATTCCGTCTATAGTCTATAATGACGGATCGGACATGCCGGATACTGCCATTATGTCAAACCTTTCCCTTACGGCCTCTTACGTTATGGAGACGAGGACGGGCTTGCCTATGGCAATGATTTATTCGGAGCAGACAAAATCGGGGCTGTCCCTCGTTCATTATAATCCGTCGGTGTTCTCCTCTAATCAGGGCGGCGGCTCGGACGGCGATGTGAACGACGGCTTGAAATACGCGTCCGTCGGGTTTGAAAAATCCATAAAGGCAACGGTCGGGTTGCGCTATCCGTGCGCGGAGGGGCCGTCCACTTACGAGGGAGCCGTTCAGGGCTGGACAAGGTTGTATCACACCCTTAAAGAAGGCGTGGCGGATTCGTACGAAGTAGCAATAATTCCGTCCGAAAAGGACAACTACGCCGACTCCATGACGGATAGCTATATGAGGGCTTACGCTCTTAATTCCCCCAAAAAAGCAGACGACGTGAACATAGACGACATATGGAAGTACAATATGGAAATGTTTTCCGACACGTACAGAGAATGGGGCTCGGACGGGAATAAAATCGCGGGAGTTCCGTGGTCTATGGACTTGGTCAGCAAAACCAAAAACACCCCATATTCTTTCCAGATGGGATTTGTGGGGCAGCAGACTTCTGTCGGCGCGCAGATGCTGAGAGAGGGAATAACTTCGAATAACGCCGAGATGAAGAGAAAGGGAGCAACGATACTCGATTTCTGGACGTCGGACAGGGTTTTCGTAAGCAGAAACGCCCTTCCTTTTGTATGGTACGACCCGAACAATTCTGGCGGCTCGCCGAGGAGCTATCCCTGCTTTTTAAGGGCGGTTGTAGACGGCGCGGAAGGCATCCTCGACGGCTATGTTATAGCAAAGCGTGCGGGCAGCGAACGCGCGGAATGGAAGAATGCGGCTCTTAAAGTGGCGGATTTCCTTGTAAACAATCAGAACAAGGACGGCTCTTATTACAGGGCTTACAACGTTGACGGAAGCGTGAACACGGATAAGAGCGACAGGGCTATTCAGGGCGACAGCAAGTACAACACGCCCGAAGCGGTCAGATTCTTGCTCAGGGTTTACGAGTTAACAGGCAAAAACGAATATAAAACGGCGGCGCTTAAAGCGGCGGATTATTCCTACGACAATCTTTATAAAGGGAAAATGAAATACGTCGGCGGAACCATCGACCAGTACAACGTAGTGGACAGAGAAGCCGCTATTTTCGCGCTCTACTGCTTTGAAAGCGCATACTCTGTAACGGGCGATGAAAAATATCTTGAGGCGGCAAGGCATGCGGCGGCTTCGGCGTTGAGCTGGGTTTACACGTACGATTTTAAGGTATACAACAGCCCTGCGGACGAAAACTATAACCCGTTCAGAAACGGCGGAGTAAGCGGTTTTTCCGTTATAGCCACGGGGCATTCGGGGGCGGATAACTTCGCCGCATATCTCTATTACAGTTTTTTCAGAATGTATATTCATACGGGCGAGAGCAGTTACCTCGATATGGCGGAATTTTTGCAGAAGAACACAAAAACCTCGTCCGACTATACGGGCAAACTCGGCTACGCTTACAGAGCCATCGCGACCGAAGCAACAAGGGTTGCGAATTTCAGCTATTCTTCGGTAAACGCATGGCTCCCTTGGTCGTCTATCGCGAATATAGATCCGATTGCAAAAATGCGCGATACGTTCGGCTCTGCAGACGTTACGGCGGTTCGGGGCTCGATAGAACAGCTTAAAACGATACTCGACGCTTACGGCGTAGGCGGAAAATTAAATTAAAAACAACCGCATTGCGGTAAAATAAATCGGAGGAAATAAGATGAAAACGAAAAGAACGTTTATTATGTTTCTTGCTACCGTTATGTGTTGCATGCTCGGTTTGTTCTCATTATCGGTTCAGGTTTTTGCCGACGGCGAAAGCGCAGGCAGCTGGACGAAAAACGCGAACGAAACGGTTACCCTTTCGAGCGTAGGCGCGGGCAAATACGTGCATACAAACTCGCCCGAATGCTTCTATCTGACCGGAGAAGAAATCAGCGGCAATTACGTCGTCGAAACCACTTTTACGGGCAGCAGTTCCATTCAGGGTACTGCGGGCGACAGATACGATATAGGCTTTTTGGCGTACTATTACGATCAAAACAACTGGGTAAGCTTCTCCGCTTCCTGGTGGAACGGTGCTGCCGGCGGAAAGGTTGTGGATATGCTCGCAATAGTTTGCGATAACGGCGCATTGGCTTATAACGACCACTTCTTCGATAACCCCGCCTTCAACACGGCTGCCGTTTATCAAAAAACGGAGACGGATTCCGTTACGCTCAAAGTTAAAAAGGAATACAACGGCGCGGCAGGTATGGATAATTACACGTTCTACGCGGAAGGCGAAGAATTGTTTTCGCTGAACGTCGCTTTATCCGTAAGATATACCGCTCCCTCGAAAATCGGATACGTGGGCAACTGCGTGAACGAAGCTACGTTCACCTATTCCCCCGTAAGTATTTACGAACAAGGTCCTTCGGGCGATTATTACGGTTTCAGAACTTACGAAGGCGCAAACGGCAAAGTAACGGGCGAGATCGTTTTTGAAGACGGCAAATACATTGCAAACGCAACTACGGCGGCTACGGAAAACTTTGTGATTTTAAACAACGCTTTCGTAGCCAAAAATTACTCGGTTACGGCAAATGCCGAATTGACTTTGTTTGAAGAAGGAGCGGAAATAATTCTTTCCGGCTGGTACAACGGAGCTAAGGATAACGCTATGGTCAGCCTTTCAAAAAAGGAGGGGAAGACCGTACTCGCGTTAAACGTCGTTGCCGGCGGGAAAAACATTCTGCACAAGGAAAAGGAAGTCTCTTTGTCTTCCGTCGCGGAATTAAGCGTGGAAAAAATAGGTACGACGCTGTACGTTAAATTCGGAGGAGAGGAGATATTCGATTATACTTCTTCGGCTTTCGCGAACGGAACGTCCGCCGTTATGGGCGCGGGTAACTGCAATGCAAAAATTGCTGTTGACATCGCAGAAAAGCCCTATAATGCGTACGATTTCTACAAAGTTACCGTTTCCGGCACGACCTATGAAGTTTCCGCAAAAGATATGACGAGCGTTACCTTCGGCGAAGGAACCATCGCTATCTCCGCCGAAGAAGCAAAAGAAACGGTTGTATTGTTCCCGTCAAACGCGAGCGGACAAATGACCTATACAGCTTCCTTTGCCGGAACCGCCGCGGCTTACGGAATTTACGGATACTATGCGGACGCGGAAAACTATATCCTCGTTTACGCAAAAGAGAACAAAATATATCTTAAAGGCGTTTTCGCCGGAAACGAAACGGTCGAGAGCGCAACCGTAGAGGCTATGCCCTCTTCTCTCACGTTCTCCGTCGAAGGTCAGACCGTCAAGGTCCTTTCGGGTGAAACGGTTATTTTCGACAACAAGACGTTCGAAGGAATAAACGACGTAGCTACTTTCAATATCGGTTTGACTGCTCAAAACGGCGACGTTATCGTGAGCGACATCGTTGTGGATAAATTTGTCCCGTATACCCAAAGAATAGTTGGCGATTATGTCCTCTACGGCGACAGTTACTCCACATGGAAAGTAGAAGAAGGCAAACTTCTCGCAAACTGTGAAAACGGAACGGCGTGGATGAGAACGCTTGCGTTCCGCTCTCTCGGAGATTATACCCCTGCTACGGGTTATTATGCCGCGGCTACCGTTAAAGTAACGGGTAAAGAAAAAGGTCAGACGGAATGGAAAGCGGGATTCCTGCCCTATTACGTTGACAACGGAAACTACGTTTACATGTGGCTGTCTCAATGGGCAGGTCAGGGAACTTCTATCGTAATGCACGCCGTTCTGAACGGTCAAACTTCCGGCGAGGTATTCAGAGAAACCGCGGTTACCTGCAATTTGGAAGATCTTAACTACGTTGAAACGAGAATAACCGGCAACACCGTTTCGGTCTACCTGAACAAGAGTTTTGCGCCCACCGCGACGGTGAAC
>JALEKY010000058.1 GCA_022768945.1 Christensenellaceae bacterium
TTTTCGGCTATGTCGCGAATCGAATCGAGCTCTTCTTTCGTAACGCCTGCGCGGTCGAGCGTGCTTTTGCCTGTTTCTCTCGCGTTCGAGGCAAATTCGAACGTTCTCTTTAAAACGTACGCGGTCAGGTAGTTGGTGTATGCGTCGTTATCCACGTAATCGTGATGCTCGTCCGTGCCGGTAACGTTTTTGATTTCGTACCCGCGGGGAGTTTTTTCAACCCTCTGAGTCCACCAGCGAGCAATTTCGATAAGCATTTCAAGACCTTTGCTTTCTAAAAACTCTCTATCGCCGGTATTGTCGTAATAATCGCAAACCGCATACATAATATCCGACATAATGTGAATTTGCAAGAACGGGTGGCGCGCGTAAATCCATACGTGCTCGTCGCCGTCCACGGACGACACGAACGGATACCGTGCGCCGCGCTTCATTCCCTGCTTTATTGCAAGTTCCTTTGCGGCGGGCAGCATTCTGTATCTGTACTCGAGCGCGTGTTTCGCAACTTCCGGCAACGTGTGTGTGAATATCGGCAGCTGATAAATTTCGCAGTCCCACCAGACGAATTGATTGTACTTTTCGCCCGAAAGAGCCTTAGCAGACAAGCTGTGTATACTGTCGTTTATTTCAGCCGAAATCAACGTGTGATAGTTTGCAAAGCGAAGCGCCCAATCGTTTTTATCGTCGCCTTCGATTTTTACGTCGATTGCGTCGAAAAGTTTTTTGTACGCACGGAAATGAAGAACATATTCATTCGAAAAGTCGGCTTTATCAAAGGTTAACGGCATTTTTTTATCGTCGCGCGAGGTATAAACGAAGCTCGTTTTCTCTACCGAAAAGCTACTGCAATTTCCGAGCGACGCCTGTTGAGCATATACTCCGTCCGAGTAAAAACCGGTAGACAGAACCTCTTTCCCGTCTGCGTAAAACGCGGCGGTAGAAGCGACCGAAGCCGTGTAATTATACTTTTTGCCTACAAGGAACGAATACTCGGCAAACGAGCTTTCGGCTTTTCCCGAAATTTTTTCGGAAATAATCTGACCGTTCGTTCTCACGTTGGTATCTATTCCGGCAAGAATCTTAATATCCGCGCCGCCGTATACTTTTCCGGTCACGCGCTGTATATATTTATGCTCGTCGTTATACGAAGCAAATCTTTCGAATTTAAGTTTTAAAACGTTTCCGTCTTCGGATTCCCAAGTAATCTCTCTTGTAAGAACGCCGTTTTTCGCGTTAAGCTTTCTGTTCCATTTTTTTATTTTACCTTCCCACGGGTAAAAAGCTTTTCCGTTGACGAAAATTCTAATAAGAAGAAAATCGGGGAAATTTATACAAGAATCCTGATGTTGAAACTTCTTTAATTTTTCCTCGTCGAAGTAATATTTCTTCATATAAATATTATCGGGGAACGGATCGACGATTTCTATAATCTCGTCGAAAATACCCCTTACGAACGCGCCCTGTACTTTGGTTTCTCCGAACTCTTCAAGGCTTCCTCTTACTCCCATGTAGCCGTTACCGGTAGTGAAAAGCGACGCGTCTTTGGGCATATCGCTTAAAACGTATTGTGTTTCATGCAAAGCGGATTTTATAAATTTAAGCATAGTTTATCCTATTAAAAAGAGATATTTCGTCCGCCCCTTTTTATCGGGGCGGACGAAATTTTTATTTGTTTAGCCTCTCCTCGCTATCTTTATCTGTTTTGTTCTTTCTTGCGAAGGAGGCAGGAAGCAGCAAGGCAAACGATACCTAATATCGTACCGCCCATACCGACGCCGGCAAGGCAACCCTTTTTCTCTTCGTTAACGGTTAAAGTAAATTCTGCCGTTTCGACGGTGGTAGAACTTTCTTTTACCGCGGTAACGGTGTAAACGCCGGCTTTGATAGAAGTAACGTCGGTAACTTCGTTGCCTTCCGCGTCTTTAATCGTGTAAACATAATCTTCTCCAAGCGTTTTGATAGCTTCGAAAGTAATGTTACCGAAATCGAGAACGACGTCCTGCGCCTCTACGGTTTTTTGAATTTTTGTGATTTCGAAAGTAGTTTCGGCTTTTCCGGAATACGCATTCTTAAACGTAACGACTACGGTAGCCGTACCTATGTTCGTATTGTTTTTGTAGGAAACCGTATAGTCGGAAGCGGGAATAACCGTTTCTCCGAGTTTTACCGAAGTAACCGCGGGTTCCTGTTCAAACGTGGTGTATACGAACGAAGTCTGTTCGAGAGTAATCACGGCTGCGGAAGCGTTTTTGCCTACTACCTGATAGTTTTTGGTGAATACGCCGCTATAGCCGTTTTTAAACGTTATTATCACGGTAGCGGTACCGATGGAGTCGTTGTTTACGTAAGTTACGTCGTAGTTTTCCGCAGAAATAACCACGCCGTCGCCCGTAACGGATTTTACTACCGCGTTTGCGGTTTCGCCGTTAAGTTCTACGGTTTCGCTTTCAAGAGTGATTTCGGCGTCCATAACCGCGCCTTCGGGTAATTCTACGTAGTAAGCGGCTTTCATTCCGTCAACGTTGCCCATTTCGGTTGCCGTAGCAAGTATAACATATCCGTCCGAAACAAACAAGTGATTTCCGGCATCTTCTCCCTGACCGCCGTACATTTCGCTAACGTTGATATACATCGTTATACTGTCGGTGGTGCCTTCGGGGAAACCGTTAGCCCAATGGAAAGCTATTCCGTTAAGAACCTTGAAAGTCATCGAATATACTTCGTCCGTAACTTTTTCAAACTCTACAGAATATTTAACCTGCGCGCCGTCGAAAATAATCGAAGCGCGTTTATCTGCGGCATTCTTAGCTTCGGCGCCGTCTTTGGTGTTGTACATATAGGAAGTGAACGAAGAACCTTCGAAATCGTGGTTCGAGCCTACATATATACGAGCTTGGTTATCTGCATAGTATTTATACGACACACAAAGATTACCTTCTCCGTAATATCCCCAAGGAGTATCTCCGAGAATAAACGAAACCATGGAACCTACTTTAGCGTTTGTGTAAAACGAGGTAATCTTAAGACCGTCGAGTTGAAGGTTTTTGTTCATACCCGTTCTTTCTCCCCAAGCCGCGCCTGTCGGGTTGGATACAACGGTTAATCCGTTCTCAAGGATTTCCGCTTCGCTACTAAATTTTTCGTCCACTTTAACAACGTCGTCATTTGTGAAAGGTACGATTTTCTTGCCTTCGGAAGGAATAACGGTACCGTTTACCATAGCTTCCCACGCTTCGTCAACCTTTGCGGCATCATCGATCACATCGGTACTTGCCGCACCCTGTACGGCGCGGATAGTCATTTCCGCATTACCGTCCGTATTGCCTATAGCTATGAGTTTAACAGACGAAGTCGCTTCGTTTTCGAACAACGCGCTGAAATCGTCAGTATTGATGAAATAAGAAACCGAATTGTCTGTTCTGCCGTTCATTCCGCCGTATAACGAGTCGCTCGTTAAAGTAATCTTATAGCGACGAGTGGAATATTTTTTGAAATCGAATTTGATTGTAGGCGTTTTGCTTGTGAATATTACGCTGCCTGTAGCGACGCCGTCTACCTTCGTACCCTTATTTGTCTGAGCGAGAGCGTCTTCTGCCGTTTCATAGAACTTCATTCCGGCTTCAGTTCCGTTGGAAGAAATAAGAATGTTCCCTCTGTTGTAATCGTTCGTAAGTCTGAAAACGAGTCCGCTGTCCGTTGCGTAACAACCCCAAGGATTAGGTCCAAACACGAAAGCACCGGGAGCGTTAAACGTAACGGTCAACGACAATCCGTCGAGTTTAAGTTGTGCACCCGTCGCATAACGATTTTCACCGTCTGCCGCCCCTTGCTTTATGGTATAAGAACCGTCTTCGTGCTTTGTGTTTGTCCATTCTTTTTCGTTGGTTCCCCAACCCCATCCGCTTAAATCCGCGGCTGTTTCTTCTTCGGCTTTTGCCGAAAACGAAACCGTCATACTTATGCCCAAAGTGAAAGCGACAGCCGCTATCACCGCAAGCATAATGGTTAAAAAGTTTCTTCTTTTCATTTTATTTTCCTCCTTTAATGAAAAGTTCTTTATTTTTTGCGGCGAACGATTATTCGCCGTTTAAAACGGTTTAGTCTATTTCTAAGTTAAGTCCGTTTACGGTAACGGATACGTCGAACGTTCCCGGTACTTCCCAACCAAAATTCATATAAGAGAAAAACATATTGTTCTCGTCTACGTTTTTCAGCGCGCCCATATCCTTTGCCCTTTTTACTGCGGAACGGATTTCCGGAAGAATATCATAAGTAAAACGATACCTCTTGCCTGTTTTTACGGGTTCCGATTGATAATTACGGGTATCTATGCTTGAAATATAGCTTTTCGTACCATCGTCGTAAGCTGCGTTTTGCGGCTGAAATTCCTTTCTGTTATCGAAAATCGGTACGCCGAACCATAAAAAGTCGTCGTATCTGCCGTTCGACCACTCGCCCGTATCTGCGTTAAAAACCGTTGCGGTCGGTCTGTTGTTAAGCGTAAGATAGAGTGTAAGCTGTGCCGCGTGAACGTCCGTATCGTACTCGCTTCCGCAATAATTATCGCATCTGTCAACCGAGTAATCGAGCGTAAGATTAAAATGACTAAGTCCGCCGAACGGAACAGATTCCTCGAAAGATTGCTCGATAAGGTTATGAACCCAGCATTCTCCGCTTTTGCGAAGACGTTTATACTCCTTTCTCCCGTCCACGCCTAAAGAAATTCTCCCGTTTTTCGTGTCTACGGTTACGCTCTTCCCTGCCGCCGAGTATTGCCATATTCCGTCGGCAAGTTTAGTTTCGTTTGCCGAAGACAAATCGCCTATACCGCCCCATTGACCTATCTGCCATACGCTTTTGTTTTTCGCGTCCGCAATGCCGCCGTAAGTGAAATAGCCGAGGTTTTCTCTCCCCCTCTCTCCGCTTACGCCCATTACGCCGAAGCCGTTCTCGTAATTGCGGTCTCTCAGCAGCGATATTTTTTTACCAACCTTTTCTCCGGAAAGTTTTGTTTGTAAATTCTCGTTAGCGTTGCCTTGCATATCAGTCGACTGTATAAATAATATCGAAATAATCGAACGTAACGCTGCAATCGAACGTTCCGGGAACTTCCCAACCCAAATTCATATAGCTTACGTAAAGATTATCGTATGTGCAATTAACCATTCCGCCCTTGCTCTGACAAGTTTGCAAAGCCGTTTTTATATACGGCAGAATGTCGAATTTGAATTCGCACTCTTCACCGGGTTCGATGGGAACGTTGAGATACCAGCTGTTATCGAGCCCGTATATGAACTGCCCCGTTCCTTTATCGTAACTGCAACTTTCGTTTATCTTCAGGCGGTTCGCCTCCCAAAGCGGTACGCCGAACCAGATATAATCGCCGTATTTACCTCTCGACCAGGTTTTCGTAGTGCTGTCGTAAAACGTATTTTCCGGTTTGTTTGTTACCGAAATATACCAGAGAAGCTGCGCATTGTGAATATTTGCGTTGAATTCGGACGCGCTCATACGTTTATCGCACTTATCTATAACGAATTTTGCTTTTGCGTAAATATGCGATACGTCCTGTACGTTTTTGCTTTGAATGAAATTCTGCTCTATAAGATTGTGAACCCAGCCTTCGTTTGCTTTTCTCGGGTGATCATATTCTTTCGAAGCGTCGATTGCAAGCGTTAACTTGCCCGTTTCGGGATTAACTACTACCTTTTTGCCGCCCGCAACGTACGAGTAGCTTCCGTCCGAAAGAGCCGTTTCGGTCTTTTCGGTCGCGAGATTGCTCTTGCCCGACCACTGACCTATCTGCCACACGCTCTTGTTTTCCGCGTCGGCTTTTCCGGAAAAATCTATATATCCGAAGACGTTTCTGCCCGTGGCGTCGCTCATTCCCATTATGCCGATACCGTTCGAAAACGTTTTATCGGATAAAAAACTGTATTCGGTTTTTTCGGGCTTCTGAGAAGACGAGCTGTCGTCCGAGCTGCTCGTATCGGAAGCCGAAGGTTTCCCGCTCGTACTGCCCGTATCGTCGTTACTTTCGCACGCGAACGCGAACGAAAATACAAACATCGCGGATAGCAGCAATGCTATTGCTTTAAGTTTCATATATTTTTTCTCCTGTCATATAATTTGATGATACTGTCTTATTTCATCGTCGCGTACACGCCGAAATTCGCGAAAGTAATCGAAACGTCGTATATTCCCGGCAATTCCCAACCGAGGTTGAAATCGCACAGATACAGGTCGTCTACCGTAGTATTCGTGAGAATGCCTTTCGAATGGCAGGTTTCAAGACCTTTTTTCATATTCTCGATCATATCGTAGCTTATACTATACGTTTTTCCTTGCCGAACAGGCTCGGAGAGTATTACCTCGGTACCCGAACCGATAATCATGGAATTCGTTCCCTTGTCGAAAAGCGACGAGGGCGGCATCGAATCGTATCTCGAGTCGAACATCGATACGCCGTACCAGAAATATTTTCCCTGATCCGCGGCGGAATTACTGTAAACCATAAAATACATTGTTATCTGAGCGGCGTGAGCGCCTTCGTTGAAAAGCTGCCCCAGTCCCCTCTCTTCAAGTACGTTAACGCACTTATTGAGAGTCATATCGATTTCGAATTCGAGCTTGCTTATCTCCGCAAAAGTCACTTTCGGATATAACGTGGAAGACAACAACAGATGAACCCAGTTTTCGCTCCCCGTTCTCGGCAAGAGATTTACGCCGTCTCGTATTCCGTCGCCGTCGTCGTCTTTCGAATATTCCTTGGCTCCGTCTATAGCGAGAGTTACTTCTCCTTTTGTCGGATTAACGGCAAACGTCGTTGCGGGATCGGAATAAATATACGTTCCGTCCTTAACTTCCGGCGTTCTGTACTTAGGATCGACCAAAGAATACGCCGAAGCGTGCTGAGCGAGGTTCCATACCGGTCCCGTTCCCGTTGCCGTTTTGTTATAATCGAGTTTACCCTTAAGCGGATATGCGTAGAAGCCCTCTTTATCGAGGTCGTCGTAAACGGGCACGCCCGGCGCGGCTACCTCGAACCCGGTCGAGTAGTTCGGATCCATAAGAAGGTTTACTCTTTTTTCTCCGCCTCCGGTCGATTCGTCGCTCTGACAGCCTGCAATTCCTATAACGAAAAACAGACACGCGCAAATCAATCCTATAAATTTAGTCGTTTTTTTATTCATTGTTTTTCCTCCGGGCGGATTCGTTTCCGCCGAAAAAGAACCTTTTTTACACACGGTTAGCAGGTAGTGACATCGTTCCGTCACATCTTGAACGCGCCCGAGGATATACCCGCGATAAACTGCTTCGAACCTACCGAGAAAAGTATTATAAGCGGAATAGAAGCTATAACATAGCCGGCAAACGCTACGCTGTACGCGCCGGTCATACTGTAATACTGATCCGTAAACGAAACGAGCGCGACCGATATAGTCTGCATTTCGTCTTTCAAAAGAACAAGACTCGGCATAACGTAATCGTTCCAGCTGCCCATAAACGAGTTTATGGCGAGAACGCTTATTATCGGCATCGACAAAGGTATCATTATTTTGAAAAGCATTACCGCGTCGCTCGCTCCGTCTATCTCGCCCGCGTCGAAAAATTCTTTGGATATTCCTCCGAAAAACGATCTTAAAAGGAATAACGACATAGGTATCGAGCCGGCGATGCCGGGCAAGATTATTCCGAGGAAATCGTTAAGCAATCCGAGTTTTACGATAATAACGTAAGAGCTTGTAAGAGTAAGCGTTCCGGGTATCATCATAAGCGCGAGTATCGCCATGAAAAGCACGTTTTTAGCGGGGAATCTGAACCTTACGAACGCATACGCCGTTATAATCGGAACAAGCAGACAACCCGCGGTTTGCACGATGGTTATAACAAACGAGTTGAATATGTACTGCTTTATTGCAAGCCAGGCAAGTTCGTAGTTCTGATATGCGGTGGCAAAATCTATAGCCGTAAGTGTGTAAGGCGAAAGCTGATCCTGAGTTATGCTTTTAAAACTTTTTATCACCATAAGGTACATTGAAAGCCAGGCAAACACCAAAAAGAACAGAATTGCCAAATTCATTACCACGGCAATCGTTACGTTCTGTATTTTTCTGCCGGTGAATTTTTTATCGGAAGTTGCCGTCATTTCGCGTCCACCTCTTCTGTGTTCTTATTCTTGATAAAAACGTTGTTTATAATCGTGAGAGCCATTATGATGACAAACAGGATTATGCCGAGCGCGTTCGCTTTGCCGTAATCGCTCTTAGTAAACGCGTAATAGTAAATCTGATACCCGGGGACCATGGAGGCGCCGTCTACGCCGGGACCTCCGCCCGTTACGATAAGTTGCAGGTTGAAGTTTTGCATACCGGCAATTATCGAAGTTATTACGAAGTACTTTATCTGCCCTATCATCATCGGAAGGTGAAAGTATATTACGCGTTTGAACGGACCTACTCCGTCGAGTTTCGTAGCTTCTATCATTTCGGAAGATATTCCCTGCAGCGAAGCTATGTAAATCAGCATTGTGGTTCCGCCCGCCCACGGGAAACCCGTAAGAATGATGGCGAGCAACACCGTCTTTTCCTTAAAGTACCACCCTTGCGGCTCTATTCCGAACCAGCCTATAATAATGTTCGCAAGACCGGATTCCGAAGGAACGAAAATCAATTTCTGCCAAATCATAAGCCCTACTATTCCGGGGACTACGATAGGAATTACGAAAAGGATTCTGTATATGGCGGAAAGCTTTTCCCATTTGAGATTTATAAGCAGTTCCGCGAGAAGCAAGTTCGCCGCGTGCGACAAAATAAACGTAGATACGGTTATTATAAGCACGTTCTTCAGAGATCTTAAAAATACAGGATCTTTCAGTACCGCCAGGTAGTTGTCGAACCCTACGAAATCGATCATCGTTACGCCGTTCGATTTCCAGAACGACGTAATCGCGGAAAGGACGGGCGGAATATAGTTAAAAACGCCGAGAAGCAAAAACGCCGGTAAAATCCACAAAAACGCTCTGTAATCGTATTTCTTTCGTTTTGCCGTTTTCGGTTTCTTTTCCGTAACCACAGCCGCGGAATTTGTTTCATTATTCATCGTTCAGCCTCTTACCAGTTTGATGTGTCATAGTCGTTTTCCCCAATACACTGATCGACAAGCCCGCGCATCTGATTGCTCAGTTGTTTTACAAGGTCGCTTTGGCTCTTTTCTCCGTCGATATATGAGAAAGTCGCGTTAAGGAAGTACGAACTATAATCCGCGCCGAAGCAGTTCCAGCTGTTTGCGACGCCCCACGCCAACTTCGTAGAATCTTTAGAGTCCTCCAGATACATATTGAGTACGGGACGGAGATACTCGGGTACGCTTTCTTCCGTTTCGGGATTGAGAGGTATACCGCCGCCCAAATCGCCTATAAGCTTGTTGTTCTGTTTCGGCGCGGTAAGGAACATAAGAAGATCCGCGCACGCGTCCACCATTTCCTGCCCCTTATCTATCGCGCTGTTGGAAATCCACCAGCTCGTGCCGTAGCCCGCGGAGCCGCGTCTTCCGTTACGAAGTTCTTCCGTAAAGCAGGAAGCGTCAAAGCCCGCTTCGGTTATATCCGCTTTTGAGATCTGAGGATAACCGGTTATCGCATAATTGAAGTTAACCGCGCTGTTTGCCGAAATCTGACGAAGAGTAGCGCCTACGCCTTCTATAAACGCGCACTTGCCGTTAACGAATTCCGTCAAAGGCTGCAACTGATCGTAGCCCGCGGGGAAATACTCGCATCTGTCTTTTATAAGAGAGAGATAGGTTTGATATTGAGGCGTATCTACTCCCCAATATCCTTTTGTATAAGCGTAGCACCATTCTTCGGTATCCAAATGACCGTCGTTGTTTCTGTCGCACGTGCTGAGCAAGCCGCCGAACAGACTCGATTCGAGGTAAATATCGTACCAACGATAAGGCGTTAAGAATGTTTTTATGTTAAGCTCTTTGTGCGCGGAGGAATATTCCGAAACGCATCTCTGAGCTTCTTTGTAATCGGAATAGCTTACGAGAGATTTTATATTGCCGCTCTCGTCCGTATATCCCGCCGCCTTAAGTATATCTTCGTTGTAAATAATACCGATAGGAATTCTTTCGAGGTTTACGTAGTATCTTTCGCCGTCGCTTACAGCCGAATACTCTTCTATATCGTAAAGATCTATCCATTTTTCATACTCGGGAGCATACGGATTTTTGGAGTAAAGATACTTATTGAGCGGAACAAACCAGCCCTTCGATTTGTCTTCTTCGACTGTGGAACCGTTCATATAAACGATGTCGGGCGCGGTATGCGCGTTGTACAGCGGGCGAAGCGAACCGACCGAGCCGCCGTAAGAATTTTTATTAACCACTACTTTATAGCCGGGATGAGCGCTTTCCCATTCTTTGCAAAGCGTTTCGAGCGTGTTGTACGGGAAAGGGTTGACTTCCGACTTCGTCATAGAAACCGTAGTGTTGAAGTTACCTATGTCGCCGCCGCCGTCGATTACGATAGTCTTTTCGTCCCCGCCGCCCTTTTTACAGGAAGCCGCGGGCAATGCAAGACAGGTCGCCGCAAGCGCGGCAGCAATAAGTTTTACAAACTTTTTACCCTGTTTCATATTTTTATCTCCTCGTTTATAAATCTTAATTAACCGTTAATTCTTCTCTTTTTTAATACAACTGCCACCGAAAACGCCGCGCAAACGGATAACAAAGCTATTCCGTCGGCGGAAACGTTCGAACCGCAACCCTTTTTACCGGAAGAACTATCGTCGGGTTTTTCGGAACTCTGACCGCTGTTCGAAGAGGAGCCGGAACTCGGATCGTCCGTCGCGCTGCCGTCGTTTGCCTTAGCGGGCGTTACGGCTTTCGCGCCGTTTATTTTGTTTACCTTAATGCTGCTTCCGGGATTTGCGAAAGAGAACGAAAGATAACCTTCAAAGCCTTTCAAAGCGCCTTTTATTTCGCTGTTTTTAATCTGAGTTCCGCTGAACAACTCGCCGTTGAAATAAACTTTCGCGTAAGTAGCGTTTACGTCGTCTTCGGCGTCGATTGTTATATTGAGAGGATCTCCGTCATTAAAGTTAATCAACATTTGTCCTCTCGAAGCGGAATAAATGGAAGTATGCGTGGTTTTTATCATAAACAGCTCCACGTAAAGCTTGTTGCCCGCTCTTTTTTCGAGAGTAATCGCGATACCCGGGTTGCTTTGAAGCTTAGCTGTCATATCTTCGTTCGTAGCGTCCGTAGCGTAATAGAAGTTGTCTGCCGTGCGGGTTATCGAAATACCTATCCAGTTTTCGAAAAGCGCCATCGACTGATTCGTTATATTAAGGTCTATCGAGAATTTGTTTGCCTTTACCGTTTGAGAATAGGTAAGCGTGGAACCGTTTCTCTCTTCCGTAAGGTCGTTATATGCCGTTTGTCCGAAAAGTTCGAATGTGTTACCGTCTGTGTAAACAACGGAGCCGTTGCTCTTTGTCCAGCCTTCGAGAGCCGTTATCTTTTCGAGCTTATCCGCATATTCCACAAGTTTAAGGCCTATCTCGCTCTTATCGGAAGAAGAAAGTTTTTTAAGGTTCTCGTTAATGGCTTCGCGGCATTCTACAAGAGCGTATACGTCCGCCGCGCTCGAAGCCGTTTTGATTTTTTGTTCGTAAACGGAAACGTAGCTTAATACGACGTTCTTTCTCGTTTGTTCAAGCAAAGTAAGCGCGTTTTCGTATTCCGTCTTAATCTGATTAAACTTCGCCTTTAAATCGTCCGTAAGCCCGTTTTCTATAACGGCTACGTCTTTTTCGTCTATATCTTTCGCCATACTTTCGGCGGAAGCTATCCCCGCGTTATCGGTTACGGAAGAAATCATTGTTTTAAGCGATTGAACGTCGCTTGCAAAAACAGTTAAAAGATTTGCCTTGGAAAGAGCCTTTCTCGCTTCTGCAACTTTATTCGAAGTTGCGGTCAAACGCTCTCCGTAATAAGCGAGGTCGTAATTTCTCATTCCCTCGATCGCCACGTTTCTTCCCGCGCTTTCCGCCGCGAGGATATTCTCGGCTTTGGTAAGATCGGCGTTCGCCGCGGTTTCGTAAGCCGTAACGCTTGCGACGTATTCGGGCAACTTCTTCTCGTACGCTTCGGAATTAGCATCCTTAAGCTTCATTCTTACTATTTCTTTCGCGTCACCGAACGCGCCCGCCATAAGGTATATTTTCGAAAGGTCGTTGCCGAGAATTTTCGTAAACTCTTCTACGGGTACTACGTAAGTGTTTCCGTTAACGGTAATAGCTATTTCGTCTGCTCCGCTCTGAAAGAAAGACAAATTCAGAATACGCTCCGCGGCTGTTACCACGTAACCCGTATTGCCCGAATCCCACGGAAATCCTTGCGGCGCGGGCATAATGGTTTCTATGGAAGCCTGATGTATAACGTTGGATATGACTATGCCGAATTGATTGTTGTGAGCGCAGATTTTAATTCCGAATCCGCCGTATTCGGCGTTGAAGTAATTGCCTTTTCCCGCGCCGAGTATCAATCCGATATAACCGTCGTTGTTCATATTAGTCAGATCGAGAACGATATCCGCATTGCGCACGTCTATCTGATAATCGAACGTATAACGGGATCCCCATCCCCCTGCGAGCTGTAATTCGTACCATCCGCGATTTACGCCGTCTTCGGAAACGGGTATCAGCTTAGAACCGAACACCTTTGCGTTGCCGTTTGTTCCGCCGTTGTGACCGAAAGGAACTCTTTCGTCTAAAACGCCGCCCTCCACGGTAGGAGTCCAACTTTCGGCATAAGCCGTTTCTGTCGTTAAAGAAGCAAGCCCCGATATGCCGAAACATATTGCGACCGTGCATAACAATGCAATCAACGAAGTTTTAATTCTCATCCTATATCTCCTTTTTATTTATTCCGACGGTCGCCTTTTCGCGGCAACCGCGATTTGTCAGATTTTGCTCCCGCGTTTTTTCGCTATAGCAACGGCTATGCCGGCGAGAATGCAAATAACTCCCGTTACGCAAGATATACCCGATATATCCGAACCGCAGCCTTTCTTTCCGCCCGAAGACGAGCTTTGGCTTGACGACGTATCCGATGCCCCGGAAGAACTATCGCCACCGGACGAATCGCCGCTGCCCTGAGAAACTTCCGTTATTTTATCGGAAGTCGCGTCTTTATCATTGATTTTATCGACTCTCATGGACATTTTCCCGAGTTTTACAATCGAAAGATATCCTTTAAATTCCGAACCTACCGCACCTTTCAATTCGCTGTTCTTTATAGGCGTACCCGTAAACTTTTCTCCGTTTACGTAAATATCCGCATAGGACGAATTGACGTCGTCTTTGGCTTTTATTACTATCTTCAGCGTATCGCCGTCCGAATAATTTATAACCGTAGTTCCTCTCGAAGCGGAGAAAAAGCTCGTGTGCGTAGACTTTATGAGCAAAACTTCCATTGAAATCTTATTTCCGCCGAGTCTTGTAAACATCAAAACGAGCGAAGGATTGCTCTGCATTTCCTCGATGCCTGCGTCTGACGAATTATTATAATGGAAAGGTTCCGCTTTTCTCGAAAGAGAAACGGCAATCCACCCTTCCTTTCCGGTTGTGGATATTTCGAAACTTATATCGTTTACCTTGAAAGGTTTTTCGTAAGTGGTGCTGCCCGCGTTCGCAACAGAAGAGAATTCGAAGAATTTGCCGCCGTTGAAAGTAAGCTCGTTTTCGGATTTACTCCACCCGGGAAGTTCTACGAGCGCGGAAACCTTTTCCTGAACGGAAACAAGCTCGGAAACCATTTCGTTTTTATCTTGCTGTGATAACTTGGAAAGGTTTACGTTGATATTTCTCCTGTATTCTTCTACAAGCTTTAACTCATTTACGCTTCCGATGCTCTCCGCGAGTTTCTTATACCCGGAAACGTATGCCGACACGACGCGTTTCCTCGCGACTTCCGTTGTAGCTACAACTTCTTCGTAAGCTTTTACCGCGTTATCGAAGCTCGTTTTGTCCGAAGCCGCAACCTCGCCTATTCCGTCGATGTCTTTTTCTTTGACTTCGGCGGCGTAAGCCTCTGCGGAAGCAAGCGCGGCGTTTGTCGTCGCTCCGTCCAGCATTTCCTTAAGCTTATTCGTATCGGCTTTCAACAGAGCTATTTTACCCGCCGTATTCAGAGAATTGCGAGCGTTTACTATTTTTGCTTTAGCGCCGTTTATCGCGCTTTCGTAATACTTTTTATCATGCCTTAATAAATTCTCGTAACCGGAATTTTCATCGAGCGTTTCCGCATTTAATATTTTTTCGGGAGTATCGAGCTCTCCGTTCGCCGCGGCGACGTATTTTTGTATACCCTCCGCTATTTCGGGCACGGTCTTGTCATACTCGGCGGAGTTATTCTCCTTAATGCTTACGACTCTTACTATTTCGGTTGCATCCGAAACGCTGCCCATAGCGAAATACACTTTCGTAAGGTCGTTGCCGAGCGTATCCGAAATTACCGAAGCAGCCACTGCATATTCGTTTCCGTTAAGTTTAACGGAAAAATCATTCCCCGTTTTTTTGAACGAAACGGTAATAATTCCGTCATCGGAATTTATTACGTATCCCGAGTTTTGGCTATCCCACGGGAGCGTTACAGGCGACGGAGACATCTCTTCGATACCTCTCGTGTGATCGGTATTTGAAATCACCACGCCGTATTGGTTATTGTGCCTGCAGATTTTAACGCCGAAACCGCCGTTCTCTACGTTGAGATAATCGCCTATTCTCACGCCGAAAATAATAGCTACCTGCGAGCCGTCCGTATTTACGTGCGAAAAATCGAGAGTTATCTCGAAATCGTTGAAATCCACGGTATAGTCATAAGAATATCTCGATCCCCAACCGCCGCCTAAACTGAGTTCCCATATACCGCGGTTAGCGCCGCGCTCGGGCACGGGTATAAGCTTGGAGCCGTATTCGCTCGCGTTGCCGTAACTTCCGCCGTAATGACCGACGGGCACGAAATTGTCGAGCACTCCTTTCACGACGGACGGTTGCCACGTTTCTTCCGCAGAAACGGCTTGCCCGTTAGAAGCAAAACCTAACAGCGAGAAAGCTGCCAGCACCGCGAGAATGCATATAATGACTTTTTTCATCCTTATTCCTCCTTTTATTTTCCGTATCCGCAAAG
>JALEKY010000023.1 GCA_022768945.1 Christensenellaceae bacterium
TAAGCGGAAATTATGTAAATTATAGTTTTACACAAAGTGATACTACTGTAACAGTTGAAACGAACTCGCTATGGCTTAATTTTAAAACACATTATGTAAAAGCTCCAACGAAATCAGATGGTTCTTTCTATATTATCACTAAAGAAGACCAGAAGTTCGTATTTACAATTAAAAAAGATGCCAAGATAAACTTTGACAGCCACACCTAACCCCACCAAACCCCAAAAACTCAAAAAGTGCAGAGAAATAAAATTCTCCGCACTTTTTCTTTTTTCCCCCTTTTTCTTTTTCCCTTTTTATTCCCATTTCTTTCCCCCTATTACCGCTTTCTCCTATATATATTATATAATGATAGAAAAATTCACTAAAGGAGAAAGCATCCCGAATATACTCCGTCTTTATATTCCGTAAACATCATTATGTGCGAGTTAATGTATTTGAGAGCTTTCTCTCTCGAGGCAGCGTCCGAAGGCGTCTTGAATCCCTCGCCTACCGAAAACTCGTTGTTTTTAACCGCCGCGTTAAAAACGAAGCTGTATTCATCCTCGTTTGCGTTATGAACGTAAAACTCGAAATACCCGGAGGAAGACGGTCTTATCTTGTCTTCGTCGTCGTAAATCATGTTTTTGATGTGTTTCATTTCTTCGGACGGCTCGAGAACGCTTATATCAGCGCCGTTTCTTTCGCTTCTGATTTCAAGCCCCAAGCTTTTAACCGTTACGCCGGTACCGCTTGCGGATATGCCGTTATTGTTCGAAAACCAACCGAAAGCGATTACCGGAATTGTTGCAAAAACGGTAAGCACACCCAAAACTATTAACTTGATAAGCGTCTTAGATTGTTTCGACACGGCTTTTCTCCTCGATTGCGATTATCCCGAAGTCAACTAATTTTCCTTAAAACATTTTCCACCGAATAATTTCGCCAAATCGTTCGTTCGACAGCCGTAAGCACAGGTAATTACCCCGAAAAAAACAAAAAACGCCGCATTAAAAAATAATGCAGCGTGGCTGACTTAAAAACAAGTCCCGATAGCTTTGCGTCGCCGCCTCACGACGGTTTTGCCAAAAAATATTCGATTTTGACTTTGCCGGTTACCAAACCGACGGAAAACTATTTACCCGAAGATAAAAAATAACAAAAACACTATAATCTGCTTTTATTATGTCATTATAATAGCACATCGAAAAACAGATGACAAACATTTTTTCAAACTTTTTTCTTTGCTGCTCGTTAAAACGTTTAATCTTCCCCGATTGCTCCCCGTAGGGGCGAGCACCCTCCCGTCCTAAACAAACCACACAACTTGTAGGGGGCGAGCATTGCTCGTCCGCTTTTTCCTCTTAAACACACTATTCGCCTACTCCCCTACGTGATGGCGGTCACCGCCACCCGATTTTCTAACCGAAATTCCCGTCTATTCCCACGCCCGAATTTCTCACGCAACCGGCAAATAGCGTAACACTGACCTTTACCCCGCCCTTAAACGCCTTAATTTCAATCTGCGGAATTGTCACTTTTTCGAAATAACCCCCTAAAACGCACATTAAGTCGTATTTTAACATCTTTTCAACGTCGCACGACACGTTCCTTCTATCGCTCTCGATAACGGCTTTTACTCTCGCCAAATCGTTCCTTATTTTTCTTTCCGTCATATTACCTCCGTCCGGTTTTATTCCTTAACTCCGATAAAAATCAAAGCATTTTTTTTAATCTTCTGCGTATACTCCCGAAAAATCCCGTATATTGCGCCGAATAATCGATTATTTTACTCTTATTGTTTCTCAAATTGTTTGCCATCACCGAAAAAGCCCTTCCCGTTCCCCCTCTTTTTATTATCGAAGAGAACTGAATTTCGTCCGTTTCCGGCACAACGCCTACAAGTTTCACCCCCATAAGAGAACTGATTTCTTCAGCCGAAAGATTATCTCCCGAAGCAATTAAGTCCCCTCTTTCGCGGTTTATCGCCAAAAAAACGTTTTCCATACCGTACGAATACAACATACTTTTTATCTTGTCGCCGTCCCTTATACTCGACACGTGCGGAGTAATAACGAGTATCGCC
Source organism: Christensenellaceae bacterium (assembly GCA_022768945.1). Lineage (GTDB taxonomy): Bacteria > Bacillota > Clostridia > Christensenellales > Borkfalkiaceae > RGIG3732. The sequence goes on from JALEKY010000023.1 coordinate 2,066, forward strand.
TCTTCCGCCGAAACGGCAGCCCTCTTAAACTCGTCGCCTATCCCCGCGGGGCAATCGATAAGAACGTAATCGAAAAGAGAAGATAACTCGGTTACTATTCTGCCGAACGTTCTCCCCTCGTTTAAAGAACCGTTTTTTCCGAACCTCGCAGGCAGCAAAAAGAGATTATCGAGATTTAAAACAGGCACAAGCGCTTGTTTTACCCTGCACCGACCGCTCATACAGTCGAAAACGTCATACGACACGTTGCCCTCCGCCCCGAGCGCCACGTCGAGGTTGTTCAGCCCGAGATCTCCGTCAACGGCAACCACGCTCTCCCCCGATAGAGCCAATCTGTACGCAAGATTTGCGGTTATCGTAGTCTTTCCCACACCGCCCTTACCGGACGTTATCACAATTCTTCTTCCCATATATTTTTGAAAGTATAAGCCTCGTTTTTCTTCGATTATATAACGGTTTAACGCGCGCAAGAAGACTTATTTTGTCGAAACCCGCCGTCTTTTGGCTTATCGCGATTTTACCTACGTTCTCTCTATGAATTCCCCCCACCCCTATTTAATTAAGCTACCTTTTTTTCCCCGAAAAAAACTCCCCCGATACTTCGGAGGAGTTTTTTATTCGTTTTTTTGCGAAAAACTATTCGTCTAAATCGTTAAAATATTCTTTGTCGAAAAATTCCGACAACGTTATCCCTGCGCCTTGACAAAATGCGCTAATCGTAGACACTTTCGAGCATTTCGTTCTGCCTTTCATAAGGTCATAAATAGCCGACGGCGATTTTCCGCCGTTTAACGATGCCTCGCATACGTTAACATTCTTTTCTTTGCAAATTTCTGCAATTCTCTTAATAATTGCGTCATTGATATTCATATTTTCACCTTTTACGGAATTTCTTGTCGTTATTCCACGAAAGTTATTATATGAATTCTTAAAAATTTTCTCTCGCGGAGTTCCACGATATTGACTTTAAAGCCTTAATAAATTATAATATTTTACGGAATTCCACGATTATATACAGGTATAAATATGAAAGCGTGTTTTATAGGTCACAGAAAAATAACAAACGCAAATGCTCTTTACGATTCGATTAAAAATACCGTCCTAACGCTTATAGACAAAGGCGTAACGACTTTCTTTTTCGGAGGGAAAGGAAATTTCGACAATTTATCATGGCAGGCAGTTACGGAATTAAAACACAATTATCCTTTTATTAAAAGAGTGTACGTTCGCGCTGCTTACCAAATTATCGACGAATTCTACGAAAAATATCTCCTCGAATCATATGAAGAAACTTATTTTCCGCCTCGCTTGCAAAAAGCGGGAAAGTACTCTTACGTAGAACGAAATTACGAGATGATTGACTGTTCGGCACTCTGCGTCTTCTACTATAACGATAAATATCTTCCCCTTACAAAGCAAACTGCTTCCCATGCCGCTCAATCAAAAAGCGGCACAAAAATCGCATATGAATACGCACTGAAAAAGAAAAAACAGATTATAAACCTATTTAATTAAGCTACACTTTTTCTCTTTTTCCCCGAAAGAAAACTCCCCCGATACTTCGGAGGAGGAATATTATATTTTTAAAACGTTTGTCTATCTCAGCCCTTTAAGCCACTATACCGAAAAGACCGAGATACCGGCTCATTCCCACGGTCACGATAACAAGGTACGCAACGTAGAGCGCGAGAAGAACAATTCCCTGCCAGCGGCTAAACTTTTTGCATATAACGGTAGGCACCGCGGCAATAAGCGTAGCTATAATCGCAACGGGAAAATCGAGATAGATATTCTGAAGCGATACGGGCAGATTTCCGCCGTATACGAACGAACAAACGGCGAGAATAATCGTCGTATCTATTACGTTCGCGCCGATGACGTTACCTATCGACATGGAAGCCTGCTTTTTAACTATCGATGCGACGGCGGTCACAAGCTCGGGGAGCGAAGTTCCTATCGCGACGATCGTAACGCCGATAACCTCGGCTGATACGCCCCAGGACAAGGCGATTTTGCTTCCGTTTGTTTCGAGGAGCTTTGAGCCTATAACTATGCCCGCCGCCCCGCCGACGACTTTCAGAATATTTAAAACAATCGATTTTTTATCCTTAGCCGGTTCCGCCGTCTCTTCTTCGAGAAGAGTGCTTGCCTTTGCCGAACGAATATTTTCGAAAATATACGCCGCGAATATCACAAGCAGAACAACCGCGCCGATTATCGAAAACGAGCCGTTCATCGAGAATAAAAACAGTGCGACGAGGGCGACGATCAAAAGTCCTGCTTTCGGCGCAAAGTCCTTTCTGTTAATCGAAGTCGGCAGAAAAACCATGCTCAACGCCAAAATCATCGCGGTATTGCATATAACCGAACCTATGCCGTTGCCTATCGCCATACCCACTTTCTCTTGCGAAGCGGCGATATAGTCGCCCACTCCCGATACGAGTATCTGATGCCCGTCGATAGCGGCAATCGTCGAAACTATTATCTCCGGCAGAGTCGTAGCAACGCTTATAATCGTCGCGCCGATGATAAATTTCGGAATTTTGGTAATCTCGGCAACCCACACCGCGCCGTCAACGAACCAGTCGCCGCATTTTATAATTACGACTACGCCGACCACGAACAAAAAGTACATTAAAAACGTTTCCATAAATACGTCCTTTATCCCCTTGTAAAAGAGACTTCCGTTTTTTTTCATAAGCAAACATAAAGACGAGCGCGAAACAGGTCGCCTCGTCCTTAAGCTTGTTAATTATTATATCATTATAACAATGCAATGTCAAAACATTTTCAAAAGTTTCGATATATGTTTATATAAAAAGAACGTTATCCCTCCGCAAAGCGCGCAACGCAAAACGTTGAACGGCAAAACCGAAAGAAAAATGTAATATCCGTAGAAATTCTCTTCCGTAACCGCAGGGAAAAGCGCCTTTAAAGAAGATACGAGCGCGGAAAAACCCATCGTTTGGGCGTAAAACGGAATAAGCAAAAATCTGTTCACGAGCATTGCCGTCGCAACCGAGCAAAGACTTCCGGCAATAATTCCTATAAGCGCGCTTTTTTTGCTCTTATGACTTTTATACACGAAAGAAGCCGGCAAAACGAACGATATACCGATAATCAAATCTCCGATATCTCCGACGAAAGCCGAAGTAGTACCTTGCACCGCAACTTTTAAAAGCACCCTGAGCGATGTAATAATACACCCCGCCGCGGGACCTAACGCAAACCCGCCTATAAGCGACGGAATATCCGAAACGTGAAGTTCGAGCCAGGGCGCGAAAGCAAACGGAAGCGGCACCCTTATAGCTACGTGCAGTATAAACGCAAGCGCGGTAAACATTGCCGTTTTAGCTATGTAAGAAGCAGCACGGCCTCCCCTTGTTTTCGGCTTTTTTACAGCCTCGCCGCAGCAAGAAGTCCCATCTTTCGCAGAAAAATCGCCTTTTTTGCAATTCTCTTCAACGCCTTGCACGTCGCTTTGTCTTACTTTGTCGTTATCCGTACGATTTTCGTTTTCGCTTATTACGGTGACTGTTTCGTTCTTCTTGTTAACTTTGTTTTCCTTTTCCATTATTCTTTCAAAGGATAGTTTTAAATTAAAAAAGCCCGACAAAAAAATGCCGGGGTTTTTCCACGTATCCTCTCCCATCCGGCCTATACCGTCGGTCGCGGAATCTCACCGCGTCGGCTTTCGCTCGCAGACTATAACTGCCGGTGGGGAATTTCGCCCCGCCCCGAGATTATTCAGTTAACTTGATTTTATCACCGCGCAAATATTTTGTAAAGCGTTTTCACGCGGAGAAATAATTTTTCGCGGCAAAAATATTTTGCGGTTGAAAATTTTCTTTCGCGACTATAAAAGTCATTTAACCACAATTTTAAATTTAATCGATAGTTCGTTTTTTCTGCCCTTATCTATAGTCAAAGTAACTTCGCATTCGCCCGCTGCTTTCGCGTCGATTCTTCCCTGCTTTGAAACCGTCGCCACGCCCGCGTCCGAACTTACCCAATCTTCGGTGTATTCGGTAGCGTTACCGGGTAGAATGTCGTAATGAATTCCGAGCTCGATAAATTCAAAACTGCCTTTTTCTATCGTTATCGTTTCTTTAAGCGAAACAATCTCCTCGGGCGGAATTCTCGGCACGTCGAACTCCGCAAAAGAAATTTTTACGGACTTTGTCTTCCCTCCTATCGCCGTAGCGGAAACGTACACTATCATCTTTTTCTTACCCGTAAACTTCAGAACGGAAGAGTTTTCGCCGTTTTCCTCCTCAGCCTCGTAATAACTTTCGTCTATCGCGTTACCCTCCTCGTCTTTAAACGAGAAAGTTATGCTTTTATTTTTCACCGTATCCGGCTTTACTTTTGCAGTTATCGTAACCATGTCGTTGACCTCGGCGTTTTCGTTATCCGCCGTTATCTCCACTTCCGAAACGGATACGTCCACAATAATCTCCGTAACGTCTTTAACCGTAGAAGTGGCAAAAATAATCAGTAGCGGCAACGCCATCATCAGACATATTATTTTTACCGTTAAATTTTTCATTTCAGTTTATCTTAATCCCCGCCTTAATCGTTCTTTCTCTCAGACAAAAACAAAACTTCCGCCTAAGCCGTAGCTTTAAATTCCCGAATTATAGAACTGTTTTTCAAGCCCTCTGTTCAGATACGCAATACTTATTAAAGAAAACGTTCCGACAACCACAAGCACGAAACCCGCCGAAATAAGACTGACCGCCGTATAATCGAGATTATATTTTATAGAGAGCACGAGCGAAATCGCAAGCGCACCCGCGCCGCATACAAACGAAAGCAGTATTCCCAAAAACGCAACTACGGAAGTAGTCGAATTGCTTTGAGTAATCTCTCCGTCGCCCCCCTCAAACATCGGTTTGTTGAGGTCTTTGCGCGTTGCAAGCGCAATTTCTCCAAACGACAGCACGGACGACGAAACAAACACGAGCACGCTTTGCCATACGTACATATATCCCGAAACAAGCAAAACGAGGCATGACAGCAAAGCCGAAACTTCCGCCGTTATCATACAGAATATAATCTTGCTTCCGACGACCTTTTTCCCTGTAACGGGCATTGTTTTTAGCATCGCGAACATCTGTCCGTCGCGGCTTATATTCGAAGTGCAGAAAGTATTCGTAAGCACCGCGAACATAGATACCGCGAAAGTGCATATTTCATAAGAAAAAGCGTTTTTATCATCGAAAAACGAAGTTAACAGCTCCACGCAAATCATAACCATAAGCGGGCAAACCACCGCGGTGGCAAAATATCTGAACGCATACCCCGGCGTACGCAGAACTATTTTCAATTCTTTCAGTATAAGCGCGACCGTCTGCGAATGCTTCTTCGGTATTTTTTTCTGCTTCGCCTTGATTTGTTCTCCCTCTATTTTTCTTTGCAGCGTCCTTAAATACATTCCGCGCGTTATGTAGTACGAGGAAACGACGCTCGCAAAAGAAAACGCAACGAGCACCAAACAAGACAAAACTATATGTTCTCCGAAAAGCATTCCCGCAAAATAGTTGAACGGAATAAGTTTACCGCAAACGGAAGAAATAGCTCCTATCGTTTCGTTCGTTATGTAAACTTCCTTTTTGACTATCTTCGAGAAAACGTCTAAAAACTTTCCGTAAAGAACGAAGCCCGCGCCGAGAAGCACGATGTAAACGATAAGTCTTAAAACGAACTTTCTGTCTATAAAGCGCAGCACCGGCGACAAAGGGTAGTACAAAACCGCCGCAACCGCGCATTGCATTAGCGGCAACAAAATAATATGCAAAGCGATAACGGGGAAAAACCACCCGTCCACGTTCGATAATCCGGCGCAGACTATACTCGTCGGCAACAAAATCACAGCCGAAGAAATCACAGCCGAAACGTAAGTTTTGATCAGCTTGTAAATCAAAACCATGCCTGTCGGAATAGGCTGACACATAAAAACTTTGAAGTCTTCGCTCGTTTCGAGCGCCGAATACAAATTTTTCAGCGCGATTATAATCCCCACCGCTACCGAGACGAAATACACCATCGTCATAAGATCTCTGAGTCTCGTTGTTTGGGCGTAAGGTTTTCCGAACTCCTGTTTAAGATACGACGAAGCGAAGTTATTAAACACGTGAATAAACGTGCCGTAAAGCAGTGCGATTATAAATACCGAGCTTATCACTCCGAAAACGTCCCTTTTTTGTTTGTCCCCGCGGTATGAAGACAAAAACTCCGTTCTGTCTTTTTTAAAAAGTAAAAGAATGATTTTCATTACTCGTAAAACTGCTCTACAAACACTTCTTCAAGCGATTTACCGGGGTTATCCCTCTTAAAGTCCTCGATGGTAAACTCGCTGACCATTTTACCGTGATTTATAATATACGCTCTGTCGCACGTTTTTTCCACCGCGTCGAGATTGTGCGAACTGTAAAGCACGGTGTTCCCCTGCTTTTTGTAATAATCCATATATTGTCTCAGCGCGAGCGCGGTCTGCGGATCGAGTCCGGTCAGCGGCTCGTCGAGAAGCCAAAGTTTCGGTCTGTGAATAAGCGCGGACATAATGCAGATTTTCTGTCTCATTCCGTGCGAATAAGTTGATATAAGGTTGTTTATTTTCTCTCCGAGCTTCAATATCGACTGCATTTCCTCTATGCGTTCCGCCCGTACTTCTGACGGCGTGTCGTGAATATCCGCAATGAAATTTATATACTCGAAGCCCGTCATTTTTTCAAACATCGCGCGGTTATCGGGAACGTACCCGAGCTCCTTTTTCGCTCCTATCGGATCGGTAACCACGTTATGTCCGCAAATTTCTATAGTCCCCTTTTCGAAGGGCAAAAAACCGGTAAGACACTTTATCGTAGTTGACTTTCCCGCGCCGTTATGCCCGAGAAGCCCTACCGTTTCCCCCTCGAAACACGTAATATTAATATCTTCTATCGCATATTCGGTCGCTTTCCCGTACTTTTTGTACAGCGAACGAATTTCAACGGTCTTTTCCCTTTTTTCCTTCACCATGTTCTCCTTTTTGCGCCGCCCGTCCGATTTCATTCGTAATTCTCACTTTTCGGCTTTAGAAATGTGTTCTTTAACAAGATTTTTAAAAGAAATACACAATTTTCACTTATATAATACTACTTTAACGGCTAAAACGCAAGTGTTTTTATATTTATTATATAATGACGAATATATAATGGCGAAAATTTAACTTATTCCATTGTTTGAAATATGTATCCTGCCGTAGGGGCGAGCATCGTTCGTCCGTTTTACTCTTAAACGCAAAAAAAACGCCTCGGAGAAACGCTCAATATAACGTCATCCGAAGCGTAATTTTTTAATACTTAGATTAGTTGTTTTCGCCGTTGTTCTCGGTCGTAGCGGCAACTTCCGCGGTAGCTTCTTCAACCTTGTTCATTTTCGAACCGGAAACAAGATTGAAAACGTACATAGCGACAGGAGCTATAGTCGTAAATATAAATACGATTATAGATAAAAAGCGTACCAACCCGTATGTTTCATCGAAATCTTCAGAGAAAAAAACGCCGAAACCGACAAAAGAAATTACAAGGAATAACGCGCCGAAAACCAAACTCGAAATGCAGGTTCCCTTGGAAAGAGGCTTATTCTGCGAATTGAGAAAACGCTTACCGGAAACAAGAAGAAACACAACGAGGAATGCACTAAAGAAACCGCCTACATAAGGAATGTGCATTCCGAGACCGTAATAGAAAGGACCGGAAAGAATAATAAACGTTTTTTCGGCAATGTCGATCGGTATAATATCTACGTCGAGCTGACTAAAAACAAATATAATAGACGATAACATAACGAGCGCAGATAATACAATGCCGGTAATGCCAAAGATAAGCGAGAGCTTCTTTTGTACTTTTTCCATAATTTAACCTCTGTTAAAATTTTTTTCGGATTAAAACCGCCGCAAAATACGTCCGATCATATTCCGTTAACAAATATAGACTTCCGTTTTTTAAAAGTCAAGCGTTTTTCTCAAAAATCCGAAAAAAATCAAAAAAAGCGCCTTTTTTGCGCTTTTTTCACACTTTTTTAAATTACATTTGTTATTTAATAACAGTTTTGTCCGCTTCTGCAGACGCTTTTCGTCCGCGCTCACACCACATAAAACTTATTCGAACAAGAATTTCAATCTCATTAAACTTATTCTGTGGCGCATATGAGGGTGAAATTTCATTCCAAGCTCTTTAAGCTCTTCCGAAACGTCTATTTCACTCGCTTCCGTAGGGCAACCGGCAGCCTTCATCTTCTCTCTTATTACGTTCTCGCCCGGCATTTCTTTAACGATATTTCTGATCTCCTGCCAATGCTTTTTAATAGAAAATATGTCGATTTCGTGCGAAATAGGCGGGTTATTGAGTTTTTCCACTTCCGGATACAACGCGCCGTAAGCTTTTTTCACCTCTTCCCAATCGATTACCTCGTCCCTTATAACAACGTCTTCTTTCTTTGCAAATTTTTCGTATTCCTTCATAATCAGAAGAGTCGCAACGCCCACTTTTCTTCCGTGAAAATCGCTTAGCTTTCCGTCAAGCAGTTTTTTGCACTCCCAGAAATGCGAAAGTATATGTTCCGTGCCAGAAGCCGGACGTGAGGTCTTTACAAGGCTCATTCCTATACCCGTTTTTACAAGCCCCTCGAAAACCTTCATAGCGGTTTCCTCGTCGTTTTCGGTCACCTTGTCAGCTATAAGCATAAGTTCGTCCACCGCCTCGCGCGTAAGCGAAGCGACCTCGTCGCAGTAATATTCGCCCGAAACCAAAGCCGAAACTTTCCAGTCGATAAGCCCAACGTATTTACCGACCATATCTCCGAACCCGGCAGACTTTAAAAAAGCCGGCGCGGAAGCCAAAATTTTCGAATCGGCTACAATCACTTCAGGGCTTTTCGCGGGGTAGGTAATCTTAAAATTTCCGTCCGTAATCGGCGCGCAGTAAGAAGCGAAACCGTCCATCGACGGCGCGGTGGCAAACAAACAAAGCGGCTTATTCTTTCTCGCCGCGGCAAGCCTCGCGATATCGTTGAGAGAGCCGCTGCCCACGGAAATCACCCCGTCTTCTTCCGAAAGAAGCTCTTCTATCGCCTCAACTTCCTTCATTTCCGCAACGCGCAGGTCTTTATAAATACGCTTTTTAAGCTTAAATCCGGCTTTTTCGAGGCTTTCGACTACTCCGTCCGCCGCTTCAAGGGTGTTTTCGTCCGCAACAAGAAGAAGATTGCCCAAAAAACCGTTTCTCTTTAAAATCTCACCGGTTTCGGTAGTAATACCGCTGCCGGTAGCTATTTCCTTAATCGAAAAATCGTGTTCTCTGCCGCAAGAACAATTTTTAAACCTCTTTCTTATCGCCGTTAAATCCATAATTTCCCTCCTCGCGTTAACTCAAAAAGCGGTTCCCCTTTCATTAGGTTGGAGTTTTTATCCGAATAGCCTTTAAAATTCTATATGTTTAATGCCTTTTTTATTGCTGAACCTATACAAAACTATCTTATGCCCTATAGTCGCCACTACTTCTGCGTTAAGTTCGTTTGCAAGGTCGTCCGCAATTTCCTTTGCCGAAAACGCCGCGTTTTTCAAAACGGTAATTTTGATGAGTTCGCGCGCTTCCAAAGCTTCGCTGAGCGAGTTTACGAAAGAAGCGGTAAAGCTCCCGTCGTCTTCGTTTACGCTCGTTTTTCCGAGTTGAGCCACAGGCTCTATATTCTGCGCAATGCCGCGCAAATTACTTCTTTCCTTTGAATTTAACATATTTCTCTCCGATAATTATTCATGAATATTTGTATGCACATTTGTAAATATGCCCCTTTTCGCACGTTAAACGGCATTTTTTTACTCTGCTTAAAAAACGTCAGTCTATAAAGTCGAACTCCGTTTCGCCTATAACAACTACGTCGCCGTCCTTTGCCCCGAGTTTTCTAAGCTCTTTTATAACGCCCTTTTCTCTGAGCGTTTTCTGCATATAGGCAAGCGAGTCGTAATCGTCAAGCACAACGTTCCTTTCGAGCAAATCTACAAGAGGACCAAAAACCACAAAAGCCCCGTCGTCATCCCTCTCTATTTCGAAGTCGTTATGATCAGGTCTTTGGTAAACGAATTCCTCGTGTTCTATCGGAGCCGGCTCCGGCAGAGTCTGCAGCACCTCGTAAATCTCGTCAAGAACCTTATCCAGCCCCTCGGCAGAGATTGCCGAGCAAGTGAAAATCTTATATTTTCTGCCGAATTTTTTCTTAAACGCCTTGATATTCTCTTCCGCTCCGAAAATATCCGCTTTGTTGAGAACTACCACTTGCGGAAGCTTTGCAAGTTTTTCGCTGTACTCTTTAAGCTCGGCGTTAATCATAATAAAATCGTCTATCGGGTTTCTGCCCTCCACGCCGCTTATATCCACCACGTGGGCGAGCATTCTCGTTCTTTCAATATGCCTTAAGAAGTCGTGACCGAGCCCCGCTCCTTCCGCCGCGCCCTCGATAAGTCCGGGGATATCCGCCACAACGAAAGTTTTTTCATAACGGCTCACCACCCCGAGGTTTGGCGAAATAGTAGTAAAATGATAATTAGCGATTTTCGGTTTCGCTCCGGAAATTTTAGAAAGCATCGTGCTCTTTCCTACGTTCGGGAAGCCAACAAGTCCCACGTCCGCAATGACCTTAAGCTCTAAAAGCAAATATCTAATCGGCGTTTTTTCGCCTTTCTGCGCGAAGTGCGGAGTATGCCTTTTGCTCGTAGTAAACCTTACGTTACCTTTTCCGCCTCTGCCGCCGTCGAGAACCTTAACTTTCTGTCCGTCATAGTACACGTCCGCGATAATCATTCCGCTGTCGCGATCTTTAATAATCGTTCCGGGCGGAACGGCAATCACCTTGTCCTCGCCGTTCCTGCCGTGGCAGTTGTTCGTATCGCCCTTGCCTCCGTCTTCCGCACGAAATTTGTGAGTAAATTTGAAATCTATAAGGCTCGATTTAGACTTATCCCCGACGAAATAAATACTTCCGCCGTCGCCGCCGTCGCCGCCGTCGGGACCGCCCGTAGCAACGCCTTTAAACCTCTTGAAAGAAGTCATTCCGTCGCCGCCGTCGCCCGATTTTATAGAAATTACTTGTCTGTCAGTAAACATAATCTCTCCGTTTTTTCTAGATAAAAAATATCTTTTCCTTCTCGATTTAAGCCGCTTTTTGTTTTTACGGCTCAGCTCTTTTTGTCTTTCGGCTCTTTCGCCGGCGATTTAGCCCTTGCGTTCTCCGACCTATCTTCCCTCGCTCAGCTAAAAATCTAACAAGCGATTTTACCGCATTACAAAACAAATCTTCGCATATGCGGATATGGGCATAAGTCGGGAATTTCAATATCCGAATCGTCTTTAAGCAAAACCGCGTTAATTACAAAACTCCCAGATCTTCGAGTATTGCCGAAGCAGCCTTTCTGCCCTGCCCCATCGCGCTGATAACCGTAGCCGCGCCCGTAACAGCGTCGCCGCCTGCATAAAGATTTTTAACGTTCGTTCTTCCACACTCGTCCGTCGCGATAACGCCCTTCCTGCCCGTTTGAATTTCTGGGAAAGACCTCGTAACGAGGGGGTTAGGCGAAGTTCCGAGAGCCATAATAACCGCGTCGCACTCGATATCGAACTCGCTGCCCTGAACCGGCACGGGCGACCTTCTGCCCGAAGCGTCCGGCTCCCCGAGTTCCATTCTTATCAATGTAACGCTTTTAACGAACCCGTTCTCGCCGTTTATTCTTACAGGATTGCAAAGAAGGTTTAATTTTACGCCCTCTTCTTCCGCATGAACTATTTCTTCCGCCCTCGCAGGCATTTCCGCGCGACTTCTCCTGTACACGAGGCTTACTTCCGCCCCGAGTCTCAAAGCCGTCCTGCTCGCGTCCATCGCAACGTTTCCCGCGCCGACGACAACCGCCTTTTTTGCGCGATATACGGGGGTTTTGCTGTTTTTATCATAGGCTTTCATCAGATTAACGCGCGTTAAATATTCGTTTGCCGAGAACACGCCGTTCAGGTTTTCCCCCGGGATATTCATAAACATAGGAAGTCCCGCGCCCGTACCTATAAACACCGCGTCGTACTCTTCGAGCAGCTCGCCTATAGATAAAGTTTTCCCTATAACCGCGTCGGTCACGAAATTCACCCCGAGTTTTTTAAGCCCCTCAACCTCTTTCTCCACGAGCTTTTTAGGCAATCTGAACTCCGGAATTCCGTAAACAAGCACGCCGCCCGTTTTATGGAACGCCTCGAACACCGTAACGTTCGCACCGGCTTTAACGAGATCGCCCGCGCAAGACAAACTCGCAGGACCGCTCCCGGCAACCGCGATTTTCTTGCCGCACGGCTCTTTCCTCTCCATAACGACTTCGGCATTGTCCGCTACGAATCTCTCGAGAAGCCCTATGGCGACCGGTTCGCCCTTAACGCCCCTCACGCACTTGCTTTCGCACTGAGTTTCCTGCGGGCAAACTCTCCCGCAAATCGCAGGCAGCGAGCTGTCGTTTAAAATCGCTCTTTTTGCGCCGACAATATCTCCCGACTTAAAAAGCGAAATGAAATTCGGGATATGTACCCCGACGGGACACCCTTTCATACACGGGGCGTTTTTACAATTAAGGCATCTTTCGGCTTCCGCCTTAGCCGCGCTTTCCGTAAATCCGATGCTTACCTCTTTAAAGTCGCAGGCTCTCTCTTTCGGATCTCTCACAACGGGAGAATTTCTCTTTTCGTTAGCCATTTTTCTTTTCCTCTTTGATTCTGCAATAGTGCTCGGCTTCCGTTTCTCTGTAAATGCCCGAACGGTTAATCGCCTCGTCGAAATCCACTTCGTCTCCGAAGAACTCAGGCCCGTCCACACACGCGTACTTTGTTTTACCGCCGACTGTAAGTCTGCAACCGCCACACATACCAGTGCCGTCAACCATAATCGAGTTCATCGACACCACGGACTTCACTCCGAATTTCTTAGCGACGTCGCAAGTCGCCTTCATCATTCTCAAAGGCCCGACGGCAAATACGCAGTCATACCCGCCCGCGGAAAGCAGCTTTTCCACCGCATGAGTGACGAAGCCCTTTTCTCCGTAACTTCCGTCGTCGGTCATAATAATAAGGTTATCCGAATACCTTTTGAAGTCCTCTTCGTGAATAATCAAATCTTTATTTCTCGCGCCGAGAACCACGGTAACTTTCTTACCCGAGCTTTTAATCTCTCTCGCCTGCGGCAAAATAACCGCGCTGCCTATACCTCCGCCGACAAGAATCACGCTTTCGAACTCGCTTAAATCCGTAGCGTTCCCGAGCGGTCCCACAAAATCGGCAATGCACTCTCCCTCTTTTTTAAGCGAAAGAGTATAAGTCGCCTCTCCGACCGTCTGAACAATAATAGTAACGGAACCTTTTTCTCTGTCAAAGCCTGCCACGGTAAACGGCACGCGCTCTCCGTCGTCGTCCACTCTTAAAATAATAAACTGCCCCGCCTTGCATTTTTTTGCGACGAGCGGCGCCGAAATTTCGTATTCGAACGTATTCTCGTTCAATTTCTTTTTAGATAAAATTTTAAACATATTTCACCTTATATATTATAAAAAGCAGCGTATTTCTCACAATAACGCGATATTTTGTTTTAGTATAAGCGCAAAACGACGCAATCGTTCACACTTTTTTATCCTCGTATTCGCACATCGAATAAATCGCGCACGAAGCGCAATCGGGCTTTCTCGAATGACAAACGTTTCTGCCGTGATAAATAAGCAAATGGTGCGCCTTGCTCCAGATAGACTTATCGAGAATTTTCATAAGCCCCTTTTCTACTTGCTCGGGCGTTTTCCCTTTTGCAAGCCCCGTTCTGTTTGAAACTCTGAAAACGTGAGTATCCACGGCAATCGCGTCGCCGCCCATACCAACGCTGTAAACCACGTTAGCGGTTTTCCTCCCGACGCCTGCAAGCGTGCGCAAGTCTTCAATCGTCCCCGGAACTTTTCCGTCGTACTTATTCACGATGTCGCGGCAAGCGGAAAGTATATGTTCGGCTTTGCTTCTGTACAGCCCGCACGAAAAAATCTTTTTACCGAGCTCCTCCTCTGTAAGGGTAAGCATCGCCTCGGGCGTGCCGTATTCCTTAAACAGCTTTTCGGTAACCTCGTTAACCCTTTTATCCGTACATTGCGCCGAAAGCATAACCGCGATAAGAAGTTCGAAGTTGTTTCTAAACTTTAACGCAGGCTTTGCGTCGGGGTATAATTTTTCGAGTTTTTGCGCGATAAGCGCGGCTTTTTGCTTATCCACCAATACTCTCCTCTTTTGTAATTATTTTAATTTTCGTCGTTATTTCCGGTTTCGGTCGAGGAGTATTCCTCTTTCTCGTTTTCATCCGAGCCGTCTAATTCCGAAGCGTTTTCTATCGTAACCGAAGTATCGTTTACGCTCGCTTCCCCCTGTTTTTTGAACAACGCTTTGTATGCCTTTTTAAAATTATTTTGCGCGTCCTCTATCGATCTGAAAACGATTTTCTCGTCGCTCGTTTCTATAACGATTTTTCCCGAGCCCAAAATCACTTCTGCAAAAGACCTTTTCAGAAACGCGTCGTCTATCTCGCTTCTGTCTATAAATTCCACGCTGTCGTGCGCGTAAGAGTGAATAATTATCACCCTTTTGTCAGTTATATAGTACTCGTCGCCTTTAATTCTCTCGTTTTCTTTAACCGCTCCGGAAAGCCATACTCCTATCGGGACGAAGTGAAGCAAAACCGCGGCTATAGAAAGTATAAGGTAATACACGTTAAATTTTCCGAATATCGCGTTGTACCCCGCATACGCTAAAATAAGCATTTCCGCAGCGAGCCACAAAAGCATTACGGGGAAAACGTTGAATATCGCGCAAAGAAGAACTTCCCCCTCCTTTGCCTTCCCTCTCCAAAGAATTTTTTCGTCTTTTTTTAAGTATTTTTCAATAGTTATTTCGCTCATAACAACCTCTCGAATTTTTATAAAAACCCGCTATTACGCGCGTTTCAGACACTTTTTCGAAAAAATTTATTTTCACCGTAGGGGCGAGCATCGCTCGTCCGCTTTTTTCTCGCGGTTCGTTTTAACTCCTACCACACACGGTAAAACAAGGTTGGCGGTCACCGCCCGTTGCTCGTCCGCTTTTTCCTATTCCCACGACTTTTCACTCACAACCCACTACTTGATGGCGGTCACCGCCCGCCAAAAGACTAACCGACTATACTTCCGCCGGAAATTTCAAACTTTTTATAATTTCTCCCCGCCATCGAACCGTCAATCTCGGTGCACGTGATAATCGTCTGAATGCCATCCGTGCGTTCGAGAACCTTTTCGCGGCGAAATGCGTCCAACTCGCTGAGCGCGTCGTCAAGGAGCAAAACGGGATATTCCGCGAACTTAAAATTAAACACCTCGAGCTCCGCAAGTTTAAGAGACAATGCAGCGGTTCGCTGTTGCCCCTGAGAACCGAAAATTTTCACGTCCTCGCCGTTGATTTTTATTTTCAAATCGTCGCGGTGCGGACCAACCGTCGTATACCCGAGCGCGATATTTTTCTCTATCGTTTCCTTTAAATCCGAAAGTATCTGTCCGGCAATCATTTTCTCGTCGCCTTCGTAACGATACGCTGCGGAAACTTCCAACTCTTCCGCGCCGCCCGTAATAAACGCGTGCGCCTCTTTCGCGTACGGAGCGAGGAGTCTTAAAAATTCGTTTCTGTCCTTAACGATAACCGCCGCCGCTTTAGCAAGCTGCGCGTCCCAAATCGGCAAAGTATCCCTTACGAGTTCCTTGTCTTCGTCCTTTAAAAGAGAGTTCCTCTGCGAAAGAATTTTCTTGTATTTTTGCAGCGAATAAAAGTATTTTCTATCCATCTGCGAAAGCGAAATATCCAAAAATCTACGTCTGTCGTCCGGCGTTTCCTGAATAAGTTTCAACTCCCCGGGATTAAAGAACACCGAATTAATATTCCCGAGCAGTTCCCCCATTCTGAGAACGGGTACGCCGTTGATTTTTATATCCTTTTTGTCGGGGAGAAAATCTATTTCGGCTTTTACGTCGCCGTATCTCGTAACCGCGGTACCGGAAATATACGCGTTACTCTCTCCGTATTTTACTACCTGCTTATCTCTCGTCGCGCGCGGAGAATATCCCGTGCACAGATAGAACACGCCTTCCGCCGCGTTTGTCTTTCCCTGTGCGTTTCTGCCGCAAATAACGTTTATTCCGTCCGAAAATTCAAACGTTTCGTCCGAATAATTACGAAAATTTTTAAGTTTCAGCTGTGATATGTACATATTGCCTTATCCGGATCCGCCGCAGCAAAACCGCCGCAAAATTCAGCTTCCGCAGGCGGAACGCACGCGTAAAATTTCACAAAGAAAAATTTCACCCGCAACCCGTTATTACTTTGATTTTATTTCGGAAATGTAGTATAATAAATAGCACACGAAAATTCGGGAAGAAAAACGGCGCCATTTCACAATCGTTTTACACAATTATAGTTATTATAACAAATCGCGGCGCAAAAAGCAAACTTCACAAGGAGAAAATATGGAAACATTCGAGATATTATGGAATAACGCGCTCACCGAGCTTGAAAAAACGGTAAGTCCGATAAGTTTTTCCACGTATGTGGCGAAACTTAAACCCGTCGATATAGAAGACAACAGACTTATCCTCTGCACGGAAAGCGAGCTGTTCGCGAATTTTATATTCACCCGCCTTGTGGAAAAAATCAACATGTCTCTAAAAAATCTGAACGCCGGAGTGGAAGGCTTCGAGCTTTGCGTAGGCAACAGCCGCGAGGACTATTTAAAGTTCAAAGGCTGCGACCGCGGGGAAATGCCCTTCCCGTCTATGCCTATCGACGCAAAGCACACTTTCGAGTCGTTTGTCGTCGGCAGTTCGAATAAAATGCTGTATGCGGCAGCGCGCGCCGTTGCGGAAGCTCCAGGCGATTCGTATAATCCGCTCTTCATCTACGGCGGATCGGGGCTCGGCAAAACTCACATAATGCACGCGATAGCAAATTACATAAAGGACGCCACGCCGAAAACCAACGTCTTATACTCCACCTGCGAGAATTTCACCAACGAGCTTATCGAATCGATTCGCCTTCGCTCGACTTCGAGAAATCGCGAAGCCGACTTCCGCAAAAAGTACCGCAACGTAGACGTTCTGATCGTAGACGACGTTCAATTCCTCGCAAACAAAAAAACCACGCAGGAAGAATTTTTCAATACGTTCAACGAGCTTTACTCTCAGGGCAAACAGATAATTTTGTCCGCCGATTGCGCTCCGCAGAACATCGAAACTCTGAGCGACAGACTTGTCACTCGTTTTTCCGGCGGACTCACCGCGCAGGTTCTCCCACCCGATCTCGAAACAAAAATTGCCATTCTTCAAAAGAAAGCCGCGGCTAAAAAGTGCGTAATCTCGCTTGAAGTCGCGACCTTCCTTGCCGAGAACTCGGGCAACGACGTAAGAACGCTTGAAGGGCTTCTTCACAAAGTCATCTTCGCGTCCATTCTGCACGAAAAGCCAATAACAATCGACCTTGCCCGCGCGGCACTCTCCGAAACTTCCGACCGACAGCAAGAAGCGTTAACCCCGTCGGTTGTCATATCCGCGGTTTGCGACTATTATCACGTTTCCGAAAAAGACCTTATCGGCAAAAAGAAGAACCGCGAAATAGCCGAACCACGTCAGATATGCGTTTACCTTATGACGGAACTCCTCCCGCTTCCCCTCGTTTCGGTAGGTCAGGCTATCGGAGGCAGGGATCACACGACGATCATGCACGCTCGCGACAAAGTCGCAAAACTCGTATCCGAGGGCGGCAGATATTACACCGAGGTAATCGACCTCAAAAATCTTATATTGAAAAAATAACCTTTTCCCTAAAATCGAACAGACGAGCTTATACAAAAAGCCCCTTTATCGCGCATTAACGCATATTTTTTAAAGAAGTTATGACAAACAGATATACCGAAGGCACGTTCGACGCGGTAGTAATAGGCGCGGGACACGCCGGCTGCGAAGCCGCTCTCGCCCTTTCCCGCACGGGAATGAAAACGGCCCTCCTCACGTTAAATTTAGACGGCATAGCGTTTATGGCATGCAACCCCTCTATCGGCGGAACCGCAAAAGGTCACCTTGTAAGAGAACTCGACGCGCTCGGCGGAATGATGGGCGTAGTTGCGGACAAAACTATGCTTCAGATAAAAATGCTCAATCGCGGCAAAGGCGCGGCAGTGCAGTCTCTCCGCGCGCAGGCGGATAAAAATCGCTACCACACCGAGATGAAAAAGGTCGTCGAGAACGCTCCGAACATCACCATAGTTCAATGCGAAGCGAGAGAGATTTTAACCGAAAACGGCAAAGTTACGGGCGTTGTCAGCACGTACGGCGGCGTTTTTTATTGCAGAGCCGTAGTCGTAGCGACCGGAGTATACCTCGGCGGAAAAGTTTTCGCCGGCGAGTTTTCCAAAGAAAGCGGGCCCAACGGATTTGCCAACGCTACCGAGCTTACAAAAAACCTCGTCGACCTCGGTTTTTCCGTCCGCAGGTTCAAAACGGGTACTCCCGCCCGCGTCGACGGCAGAACTATCGACTATTCGAAGTGTGAGATTCAACTCGGTGAAACGGACGTCTATCCGTTTTCCTACACAACCGAGCGCATTCCGGTAACGCAAACCCCGTGCTATCTCACCTATACAAACGAAAAAACTCACGAAATCATTCGCGCGAACCTTCACCGCAGTCCTCTTTACGGCGGCGCGATAAAGGGAATAGGTCCGAGATATTGTCCTTCTATAGAAGACAAAGTCGTGCGCTTTGCCGATAAGGACAGACATCAGCTTTTCCTCGAACCCGAGGGAGCAGACACCAACGAAGTTTACGTTCAGGGCATGAGCACTTCTCTCCCCCACGACGTTCAGCGCGATATGTACCGCACGATAGCCGGGCTCGAAAACGTAAAAATAATGAGATACGCGTACGCTATCGAATACGACTGTATAGACACGCTCGACGTTTACCCCACTCTCGGCTACAAAAAAATCGAAGGTCTTTTCACCGCCGGTCAGGTCAACGGCACGAGCGGTTATGAGGAAGCCGCCGTTCAGGGCTTAATCGCCGGGGCGAACGCCTCCCTCTATCTCCGCGAAAAGGAGCCGCTTATTTTAGGCAGAAACGAAGCTTACGCCGGCGTTCTTATCGACGACCTCGTGACGAAAGGCACTAACGAGCCGTACAGAATTATGACGTCACGAGCGGAATACCGCCTTATATTAAGGCAAGACAACGCCGATTTCCGCCTTACCGAAAAAGGAAGAAAAGCAGGTCTTATATCGGACGAACGCTACGAAATCTTCTTAAAGCGCAAAGAACTTGCCAAAAAGGCGCGCGCCGAACTCAAAACTTCCGTTCCGTTAAAGGATTGCCGCGATTTCGTCGAAAGCTACGGCGGAAACGTTTCCGGAGGAATGACCGTCGAAGCGATGATAAAGCGAAACATTCCGATACGCGATATAAAAGAAAAATTCGGTTTATTCAAAGATATTCCGAACGACGTTCTCGAAATGACCGAAACGGATACCAAGTACGAGGGCTACCTTAAAAAGGGCTTCGAACAAATAGAAAAAACAAAACGACTTGAAGACAAACAGCTTCCGAAAGATATCGACTACTTAGCTATCGACGGACTCAGAATAGAGGCAAGACAAAAGCTCGACAAAATCCGCCCCGCCTCGCTCGGTCAGGCTTCGAGAATTTCCGGCGTAAATCCGGCCGACATAGCCGTTCTTATGGTCTATTTAAAGAAATAGTCCCATTTTTCGCACATTATCGAACAAACATAACGAAAAATTCGTTATAGCCGAAGAATATAGGAGATTTTTATGGAAGAAAATAAAAAAGCCCCCGAAAACACGCAAAAACGCACGGAAGCCGAGCAAAAAGAAATAGAAAAGAAGCGCAAAGCGCGCGAACGCGAAGCATTTAAAAAGAAGTACTTCGAATACTACGACGACATAAAAATCAGCGACCGCCAGGATTGGTAATTTTTATAATTCTCCTATTACACCCCAACAGTAGGGGCGAGCGCCGCTCGTCTGTTTTGTTTTTATCTCAACTTTCAATCTCTACTCCATCGATACGAGCACAACGCTGCTCGTGTTTTTTATATACAAAAACGGCGTACGCATATTCGCATATGCGCACGCCGCCATATCAAAACAAGTACTTAATCTCGAAACATTCCACCGGTGAGGTTTTCTTGTGTTTAGCAATAAACTTACCTCTCGAAGTTCTCGAATCGATTTCTATTTTCTCGGTATTAACGATATACATATTGTCGTCTTTCTCTTTTACGAGAAGGTCGAACGGCTCCGTAACGTAACCGGAATAAACCACACGTTCGCTTCCGCCGCCCACATCTACTATCTTAACGCCCTTTCTGCCTCTTCCCATCGGCTCGAGCGCGCCGCTTATAATAACGCGTTTAAACGAACCATAGGATGTAACCACGATAATTTCGCCTTCGGCTTCCTCGTCCACCTGCCCGGCGAAAATCACTTCGTCGTCGGTAAGAGCAATACCCTTTACGCCGCCCGAAATTCTTCCCTGAGTCGGTATATCGTCCTTCATAGCATTGAGGCAAAGACCGTTCTTCGTCACGAACAACACAGTCGTGCCCTCTTTTTCGTTTTCGACAGATATAATCTCGTCACCGTCTTTAAGCTTCGCCGCCTGGAAGAACCTCTTCTGAACGTTATAGTCCGCCCAGGCTGTTCTCTTGACCATACCCTGTTTCGTAAAGAACAGAATATCTCCCTCCGGCATTGTTTCACCGACGGCGAACATATGCACGGGTTTTTCGTCCTTAGCGCATTCGTCAAACAACTCCTTAAACGGCGTACCCTTTTCGCGGTACTTTCCTGTAGGCGTGTTTTCAAGGTCGAACCTTACACAGTTGCCCTTATTCGTAAACGCGTACACGTACATATCCGAAGTAACGGGCAGAGTAAGCAGCGGAATATCGTTGAGCGAGGAACTACCGTCAACCGACTTATCCGACATATCGTAGTTTTTCTTCGAAACTTTCTTGATATTGCCCGCCGCCGTATAAACCATAACGAGGTTTTCAACCGGCTTTTTATAGCTTTCGGGCGAAGGTCCTTTGCTGTCCTCCTGCGAAACTATAACGCTCTTACGTTCTTCCTTGTATTTGCGTTTTATTGCCGTAATCTCATCTTTTACGACGTTCATCTGCAATTTTTTACTGTCGAGTATCGCCTGAAGTTTCTCTATAAGAGCTTTCAGCTGCTTAAGTTCTTCTTCCAGCTTGTACACTTCCAGCTTGGTAAGACGCGCAAGTCTTAAATCGAGAATCGCCTGCGCCTGAATGTCCGAAAGCTCGAAAGTGCTCTTTAACGTTTGTTTAGCTTCTGTGGTGTTAGCCGCCGTTTTGATTATGCGGATAACTTCGTCGATGTTCTGTATCGCGATAATCAACCCTTCGAGTACGTGAGCGCGCTCTTTCGCTCTGTTTAAATCGAAGCGCGTGCGGCGAACTATAACGTCGCGCTGATACTCTACGTAGTAAGAGATTATCTGCAACAAACTAAGCTGTTGCGGCTTACCGTTCGCAATCGCCACCATATTGATGTTGAACGGACATTGAAGCTGCGTGTATTTGTAAAGGAAGGCGAGTATGCTTTCCGCGTCGAAGTCCTTTTTTACTTTAATGACCGCGCGCATACCCTTTCTGTCGGACTCGTCCACAATGTCGGCTATGCCCGCAAGCTCGTCCTTTTTCTCGTCTTTAAGATCGGCTATCTTTTTAAGAAGCGCGGCTTTGTTCACCTGATAGGGAATTTCGTGAATTACGATGTTTTTCTTTTCCCCGTCCGGCTCAATCGTAACTTTGGCACGCATAATGATCTTGCCTTTGCCAGTCTCGTACGCGTTTACAAGTTCCTGCCCGGCGATAATATATCCGCCCGTCGGAAAATCCGGCCCCTTAATGTATTTCATCATTTCGGCAAGGGTGATTTTCGGATTGTTTATATACTGAACAACGCCGTCGATGACCTCCCCGAGGTTGTGCGTCGGAATGTTCGTAGCAAGTCCTACCGCTATGCCGTAAGTACCGTTCACGAGAAGATTCGGAAATCTCCCCGGCAGCGTTTCGGGTTCTTTGAGCGAGTCGTCGAAGTTCAGCCCGAATTTAACCGTTTCCTTGTCGAGGTCCTGCAAAAGCTCTAAGGCGAGAGGTTGCAAACGCACCTCGGTATACCTCATAGCCGCCGCGCCGTCGCCGTCGACCGAACCGAAGTTTCCGTGCCCGTCGACAAGGTGAAGGTTTATTGAAAAGTCTTGCGCAAGTCTGACTAACGCGTCGTATACCGAACTGTCGCCGTGCGGGTGATATTTCCCGAGAACGTCACCTACGATGGCAGCACATT
>JALEKY010000063.1 GCA_022768945.1 Christensenellaceae bacterium
TCAACATAACGCAAAACGCAAAAATAAGAAGCGGCTACAAATACGACGAGCCGAATTCGCTTGCCGAAATACGAGCAAAACGCGACGGATTTAAACCGTGTTTTTCTAAAAAGCCCTCTAAATCTCACATTATCGCGCAAAGTAAACCCGTTCGATATGGAAAAAGCTGCGGAATTTGCCTATCGCGACGCAACTATTTCTCACGTTAAAAACGGAATTTACGGCTCTATGTGGGTTGCGGCGATGATTGCCGCCGCATTCGGAACGTCCGACGTAAAGGAAATTATCCTTTGCGGATTATCTCAAATCCCCTCCTCTTCGAGACTTTACGAAAAAATCAAAGAAGCGATCGTCCGCTTCGAAAGCGGAATGAGCCTTAAAGACTACATAAATGATTTCCACGAAAGATACGACGAAACCCTTACGCACGATTGGTGCCACACGATTTCGAATGCGGAAATAGTTGCGGTTTCCCTTCTTTACGGCGCGGGCAATTACAGAAAAGCCGTCTGCACTGCGGTCGGTTTCTGCTTCGACACCGATTGCAACGGCGCGACCGTCGGCTCGATTATGGGCGTAGCTCTCGGGTACGACAAAATCCCCGCCGACTTTACGAGCAAAGCGGGCGATACGTTGGAAACCAACGTTTTCGGGCGTGAAACCGTTTCCATAAAACAAATGGCTAAAGACACTGAAAATTTTCTGCCGCGATAAATTTAAGTTTTAACAATCAAAAAAGACGGTTTTCTTTTCGAAAGCCGTCTTTTCGTTTAGGAATTTCGTTCCCTTTTTACTTTTCAAAAATTACTTCGTTGCGAGAACTTTTTTAAGCTGAGCAAATCTCGGCAAACCGTCTTCGAGCGGAGCCTTTGCGTCGCCCTGAATGAGCGGAAGAGCATACTTAACGAAATCTTCGGTAAGACCGGTTCCGTTAGCGGTAATCCATTCCTTGGGAACTTGTTTTTCAGTGTTAGCCGCAAGTTCGAGCGGGAGGAGCTTATATTCGATCTCGTACTTGTCGCCCGCCTTTCTTTCATAGCAAACCATCTTGTCGGTTTCGCCGCTTACAGCCGCTTTAACTGCTTCTCTGCCCGCGCGGAAGGTTTCCTCTATATCCGTCTTGGAAGCGAGGTGAGCCGCGCAACGCTGCATAAGGCTGAATTCTATTCCGCGTACTTTTATACCGGTAGCCTGTTTGATAACGCCTGCGAGAACGTTGCAAACGCCGCCGAGCTGAGCGTGACCGAACAAGTCGGTAGCGGAAGCTTTGAATTCGCCTACGTACTTGCCGTCTGCAAACTTGATACCTTCGGAAACAACCGCGATACATTTATTGTTGTTCTTAGCGCAAACGTCTTTAACGTCGGCAACGAACTTGTCCATATCGAACGGAACTTCGGGAAGATAAATGAGGTCTGCGCCGAGTCCTTTTGTTCCTGCGAGAGCTGCGGAAGCGGTAAGCCAGCCTGCGTTTCTGCCCATTACTTCGATAATGCAAACCATACCGGTATCGTAAACTTTCGCGTCGAGGTTTACTTCCATAAGCGTGGTAGCAACGTATTTAGCCGCAGAACCGTAACCGGGGCAGTGATCCGTTCCGAAAAGGTCGTTGTCTATCGTCTTTGGAACGCCGATAACGTTGCATTCGTAGCCGGAAGAAGCCATATACTTGGAAATCTTGTTGCAGGTATCCATACTGTCGTTACCGCCGTTGTAGAAGAAGTAACGAATGTCGTATTTCTTGAATACTTCGAGAATTCTCTTATAATCGGTATCGTCTACCGAAGCGTCTTTAAGCTTGTAACGAACAGAGCCGAGCGCGGAAGAAGGAGTGTACTTTAAAAGTTCGAGTTCCTTCATATCCTCCTGTCCCATATCGTAGAAGTTTTCGGTAAGTATACCTTTGATACCGTGTGCGGCACCGTATACTTTGGTGATGTTCTCCTGACCGAGAGCTTCGATAAATACGCCTGCGGCGCTTGCGTTGATGACGGAAGTAGGTCCGCCGGACTGAGCAAAGATACATGCTCCTTTAAGATTTTTCATAAATATATCTCCTAATATATTTTATTTTCTTTTGAAATTTTTAGGAATTCTCTTCTTTTTACAGAGAAAGAATGTGCGCTATGTCGTACAGCTTTTCGTCGAAACGCTTAGGCATATTCAGTGCAACGTCTATGGGATCTGCGGTAATTTCGTTGTTTCTTATACCGATAAGACGGGATTCCGAATCCTCGCAAAGCAAATCCACCGCGCGTACCGCCATACGCGCCGCAAGAACGCGGTCGAACATAGAAGGCGAACCGCCGCGCTGAATGTGACCGAGAGTAGTGGTTTTTACGGAAATACCCGTTTTTTCCTTTATCTGCGCCGAAATTTCGTCTTTATTGCCCGCGCCCTCAGCAAGGATAATCATATTCGAAGTCTTTCCGCGCTTCTGGCTGGACTTAAGGTCCTTGCAAATTTCGTCGATATCATACGGAACTTCCGGGATAATAACGTATTCCGCGCCGCCCGCAATGCCGGCGTACAAAGCTATATCTCCGCACCCTCTGCCCATTACTTCGAGAAGGCTCACGCGGTCGTGCGAACCCATAGTATCGCGCAGACTGTTAATCGCCCAAAGCGTGGTGTTGACCGCCGTATCGAAGCCCAGAGTATAATCGGTATAATTAAGGTCGTTGTCTATCGTACCAGGAATACCCATAACGGATATACCGTACTCCTCGGACAAAGCCTGCGCGCCGTGGAAAGAACCGTCGCCGCCGATAACTACAAGACCTGTTATATCGTACGCCGAAAGCGTTTCGAACGCGTGTTTTCTCCCTTCTTTTTCCATAAACGCGGGGCAACGCGAAGTTTTTATCACGGTTCCGCCTCTGTGAATAATATCCGAAACGGAACGGGAATTCATTCTGAAAATATCGCCGTTGATAAGCCCCGTGTATCCTCTTTCAACGCCGTAAATGTCAAGACCTTTATATAAAGCGTAACGCACCGTTGCCCTGAGAGCTGCGTTCATGCCCGGCGCGTCTCCGCCGCTTGTAAGTACAGCTATTTTTTTCAATGTCGTTTCCTCCGAAGAAAAAATTCATTATCCCCGTATCTGTATTATTCGTAGATATCCCTGTTTTACCGCACGATAAGCAATCGTCATATCGTTCGCCTGACCGAAAAAACTTTTTTTCAAATTTTTCCGTATAAAGTATACCACAATCAAAAGCAAAACACCTAACGATTTTAACGAATTTTTTTCGTTATTTTAAAAATAAAAAAAAGAAATGCCGCATATTTGACGCGAACCCTGACTAACTTGAGGAGGTGCATTTCAACTGCGGCATTGAACGTATCCTTTTCTGACTATCGGCGCTCGGCGTTTGACTGCAACAAGATTCTCCCGAAAGGAAAATCTCCGAGCGTCCTTATCTCGTCTCTTTATTTAGACGAAGTCGAAGAAGTTTTCGCCTTTACGTTTTTGCTCTTTTTTGTTTCGGCTTTTTTATCGGGCTTGGCGGTTATTTTTTTCACTTGCATGCTCGTATTGAAAATGAGCTTGCGAATATACTTATCCGAAAGGACTTTAATAAAAACACGATTGAGTACTTTCTTCGTTTCGCCGCTGGTTTTGAAGTATTCCCTTACCACGTCTTTCATTTTATATACGACGTCCGTAAGCGTTTTGCATGACGCGGCGGCAAACATTTTGAAAAGCCCCTCTACAAAAATCCTTCTGTCGTCTTCGCTTAGCGCGGAGAGAATGGCCCTCATACCCGTATCCACGCCCGAACCGCTTTCCGAAAAGTCTTCCGCTTCCACTATTTTCGTGCCGAGTATTTCCCAGGAAAACGCGTCGTGCTGGAAAAGCCCGATTTCCGTGCTGTAAATGATTTTGAAATTTTCCTTATGTTCGAAAAGTCTGCCTATAACGGAGCCTTGAGGAAGAACGGAGATAATTTTATCTTTAACTTTTTCAAGTTTTTCCGCGCTTTCACGTCCCTCTGGAAGTCCGGGACCGTCCAGGCTGTACCCTTGTTTTATCTTTTTCAGAACGTCGTCCGAGCAATAAGCGGTCGAGTACAGAGCGAGATGTCCGCCCTTGCTATGCCCAAGAACGTAGATACTTCCGCTAAAGTCCTTTGCGGCGTTTTCAAGATATTTTACGGATTCCAGCTGCGCTCTCGTGGGCGTTTTGAATATAAGATTAAAATTTTCCTTCCAACCGACGAGAGTATCGTCCGTTCCGCTGAAAATAACAAACCTCGTATCGACGTCCTCCGCGTCTGCTACGAGCGCGGAAAACTGACATTCCGTGCTCTCGTCTATGTCTTCGACGTAACGAGAAAGCCTGACGGAAGAAAACCTTTCGGACTTAGCCATCGCAGAGAACAAATCTTTAATATCCTCCGGAATTATCACGCCGAGTTTTTTGCGCTTACCGTGCTTTGTAAAAGCCTTATAGCACTCCTTTATCGTTGCGGAACCTTCGTCCGGAACGGCGTTTGACAAGTCGAGCAACACAATCTGAGAAAGCGCTACTATATCAACCTCGTTAACCGGAGAAACGGTAAACGGCAAATCTCCGCGCCAAGCAATATAATCAAAAACGTTAGCCATAGCATGCTCCTTTCTGAACGTAAATAGTTATTATAACTATTCGATTATTAAATATGTATAAAGTCGGTGAAGAAACGTTTTACACCGTACGTCCATTTATTTAATGCAAAAAGACGAAACCAAATAGGCGTCCGTTTTATTTTTTTCCGCCGAACGGTCGCGTCGAAATCAATCGCGGTTTTGCCCGTTTTTGTGCGATTCAAGCGACTTTTTATTTTTTGAAGTCGATTTTATCGGGGTAATAACCGCAACGCGGGCGGAATAGCTTCTGCCGTACTCGTACGGGGTTACGATGAACGAATTGCCGTTTTCGACTTTTATTTTTTTGCCGTCGTCGAGCCATTTCGCGTTTTTGATATTAAACGGCATCGCTACGGAGCGCAAATTTTCGTTTATCGCAACGTTCGGATCCGCGCTCATTCCAACGTTTTTCATCACGGCGTAGTATTGTTTACCGTCCGTAAGAATATCGAAATCGTCCGTTTTGAAATCGGTCGGGCGAGCTTCGTATACGAATTTTTTATTGACTTTTACCCATTTGCCGAGCTCCGATAAAAGGCACTTGTCCGTTTCGTTCACCATGCCGTCGCCCTTCAAGCCCGTATTAAGCAGAAAATTGCAGCCGAACTTGCGGCAGTCGATCAGATTTTCTATAAGCTCTTTGACCGATTTATAATTGCAGTCCTCCTTGCAATACCCCCAATGGTCGTTGAGAACCTGACACATCTCTCCTGCAATCGGCTTTTCGGAAGTATCTACCGGGCACGGCTTACCCCTTTCAAACGTAACGCTGTCGATTTCTTTATGCCCTGTTTTCCCGAGCTCGTTAAGCCCCGTGTTGTTGATTATCATTGCTTCGGGCTGATACTTTCTGATTGTTCCGTAAAGTCTGTCTTCCTGCCAGTCTTCGTTCGGTTTTTCCCACATTCCGTCAAACCACAAACCGCCGATTTTTCCGTAATTACTACATAAAATCTCCACGCTTTTTATAAGGTAATCTATATACTTCGGAAAATTATCCTTATAATCGGGATTATGCCAATCGAGAAGCGTATGATAGAAGAACGGAACTATATTCTCTTCGTTGCAAGCGTCGACGAATTCCTTAATCAAATCCCGACCGCAAGCGGAATGAGGCGCGTCGAAATCGTTAAGCCCTTTCGTATCGTAAAGAGAGAAGCCGTCATGATGACGCGTTGTAAGCGTTATGTATTTACAACCCGCCTTTTTCGCGGTTTTTACGAGGTTTTTTGCCCAATTCGGTTTAATGAAAAACCTATTTACCGATTTGTTATACTTCTCTTTATCCGCTTTGGAATTGAGGTGTAAGTACCATTCGCCTTTCCCCTCGAGGCTGTACAAACCGAAGTGAACGAACAGCCCAAAGCCGAGTTTTTTGAAATTTTCTATATATTCGTACATAGTGTTTCTTCGTATGACGTCGAAGCGTTTTTTACCGTCCGGCGCTACCTTTTTTATGTATTTTACACCGAACGGCGCGCATTTGTCAACGATATAAAACGCCGCCGGATAAAAACCGCAAACCTGTTTTGCGGCATAAAAAAACGTATCCGAAAAATTATTAAGGCTTAACGTTTTCGAACCCGGCGCGTTTGTATAGTTGAGCGCGCTCGAATCGTATTTCAAACCCAAGTCTTTAAGCAGGTCGATTATATCGTCGTTCACGCCGAAGCACGGAGCGCGATACCCGACCGCTTCAACGCCCGGCTGATTCTTCTTTTTGC
Source organism: Christensenellaceae bacterium (assembly GCA_022768945.1). Lineage (GTDB taxonomy): Bacteria > Bacillota > Clostridia > Christensenellales > Borkfalkiaceae > RGIG3732. Next base: position 6,360 of record JALEKY010000063.1, read on the forward strand.
CGTTCAAATCGACTTTTATGCCGAAATATTCGTTAGAAAAGAATAATACGAACCCCGAATTTGTCTCGGTGTTCGTATTATTCCCTAATGGCGGGACATCGAAACGAGCGAACCTTTTTTAAGTTCGGATACGATTTTCCTTATAGTTGAAGGACCTACCACTGCGCGGTCTATGCTTATGCACAGAAAAACCTTCTCGAACAGAAATTTTTTGAATTTCGAGGAAAACAGTTCCTTAGCCGCCACAAAGTGATGTCTTCTGTAATTGAGCGAAATCATTATGTAAACGGAATCGTAAAATCCGGTATGCTTTGAAATAAGTATCGCCACGCCTTTGATTTTCTTTTTGGCTTTTTCGCTTACGTAAACCCTTTTCGGTCTGAACCATATATATCCGAAAACCGAGCCTATACCCCACACGAAATCGTGAAGAAAATATTTGAACGCCCCCTCTTTCTTCTCTTTGTTTTTATTTTCCGGCTTTTTCTCCGCCGACTTATTTTCCATTTATCAATCCGCCTAAATCTATAACCTTTTGCCTTAAACATTCCGAAATCTAAGCGAGGTTTTCCTTTTCGCTTTTGGAATCGTCGTACAGTTCTTTTACGTCGATCGGCTTGCCGATAACGACTTTTGCCTTTTTGCCGTGAAAATACTCGCCGTTAGTATAAACGGGAATAATCGGAACGTCTTGTTTTACGGCATTTATCGTGCGCTTTAGCCCTCCGGCTCTGACTTCTGCCGCGTCGTACGCCTCTCCGTAAGTAGTCTTTTTTATAATCAGACCGTCGGACTCTTCGAACAAAACGTTGTCCCGCTCGGAAAACATAAGTTTATACAGCCAGAACATCGTTCGCTCCCCTGCTGTAAGCAAGTTCATCTTATAATCTATAAAGTCGTTTAAGCGTTTAAACTTGCCTATATTGGTATACTTCATTAGTCTTGTCCTTTTTTGCGGCGAAAACCGTATTTCCCTCTATTCCCGACCTTATCGCGCGCATATTCTTTATATACGCATACAAGGGTTTTATACATAAAAAACAATTTCGCGTCAATCGCTTTGCCGTTTTTAAGCAAAAACGTCTTGTCTGTTTGTCAAACATTTAAGACGGATTAAGCGAAAAAAATTAATTTTGCCTCGCCCTGCCAAAACGATTGATTTTTTCCTCGTTATATAGTAAAATATAAAAGATTTTTGCTGGAAACGCCTTTCTTCGAGAACGCCTCCGTTTTTCACCGTTTACAAAGGAACCGGCGATCGGTTTTCAAGAAAAGACAATATCTTTCCGTAGTTAAATGGATATAACATACCCCTCCTAAGGGTTTGCTATTCCTAAATTGAACCCGTCAAAACGGGGAAATTACTTACGAAAACCGCCCGAAATTGTGCGTTTGTGTGATACGGCAGTAGGTTAAAATAAAATTTGGCGACCTAAATAGTTGCCACGGCGAAAAAAGTTCGCCAAAGCGGGTATTGCTATATCCTGTAAAATTTAATATATCTTTCCGTAGTTAAATGGATATAACGGCGCCCTCCTAAGGTGACACCTTATCCACATAGAAACACAATATATAGGTTTCGCAAAACATAATACAACTAAATATTGCGATTGACCGTTATAAAATACGCGATTGGTATTAAAATTGGTATTATTTTTTGCGTTTAATAACTTTCAAATCGTTAAGTAATGCTTCTGTAGTTAAATGGATATAATAAACCCCTCCTAAGGGTTAGTTATGGGTTCGATTCCCGTCAGGAGTACCA
>JALEKY010000034.1 GCA_022768945.1 Christensenellaceae bacterium
CTATGTTTACAGATTTGGTAAAGTAACAAAGGATACTTCCGTTAAATTCGTTTATCAAAAGGCAGGGTATATCAAGTCAAGTTATACGGTTAATTTGAACATAACGTTACAAGGAACAATACAAGATAATTTAGTAGTTTCAGGCGATATAAGCGTCAATAATGAGTTATACGAGTATCCTTTAAAGTTTGATTCTACTTTGTCTACGGAAGAAAGAATAAGCTATATAACGACAAATAAAGGGGCTCAAAGTTCTTCGTCCGGCATCGCGTTTACTGTAAACGAATCCGGAGTGCTGTCTTTCAATTACTATATATCAACAGAAGCTAAGTATGACATTGTGTACTACAACACAACGGGAACGACAATATCTTCCGGAAACAAAGGAGAGCAAAAAATCCTTACCGGCGACAAGACGACGTCGAGCGGAAGTCAAGGTTGGAATACGATTTCTTTGCCGATAAGCGTTACTAATGGCTCTGTTATGATTCACATTGCGTATGTAAAAGATGGTTCGGGAGATATTGGAAACGACCTTTTTGCAATTGCAAACGTAAAATATCTGACGGGCAATTCGTCTGTTAACGCAAGCATTACAAATGCCGAAGGAGGAAGCGTTACCATTAAGGACGGGAATAACAACGTAGTTGAAAACGGTAGCGCACTTGCTAAAGGCGGAAACGCAACTTACACTGCCACAGTAAACGACGGCTATACTTTCTATGCTTGGAAAAACCTTGTTACGGGTGAACTTGTTTACGAGCAAAGTATTACGGTTGTACTTATAAACGACGAGGTTTCCTATCAGGCGATAATCGAGCCTGTCGGTACCTTTGCTATAAAAGGCTTATACAACTTTTATAAGACTTTATCCGAAGCGTTTGCGGACGGAAGAGAAAAAACTGTATTTGTAATTAAGGATTTAACTGTAACCGAGAACTTAACTATTCCCGAGGGAGTTACCGTTATATTGCCCTATGCTATGGACGATATGACCGGGTATAAGCAAGGCGGAACGACTACGAGAGTTAGTTGGAACGAAGGCGTACTTCCTTACGTAACGCTTACGGTAAACAACGGAGTAACCCTTACCGTGAACGGCGAATTGATTGTAGGCGGCGTTCAGCACGGCTCTGATCAAAATGCGACAGGTCGTACTTGCGGTAATTATGCAAAACTTGTAAATAACGGCAATTTAGTAATAAACGGCAAAATGGACGTTCGCGGTCTTGTTACGGGTGATGGAACGCTCACGGTAAACAGCGGCGCGGAATTAAAACAGCCGTTTATGGTAAACAACTATTCCGGCGGTACAAATACAAGTGCTTTGTATAGTGCAGGTCAGTTCCCGTTCGTTCAGTTCGCTACGGTAAACGTTCAGTGTAAACAAGTTATCGATTACGGCGCAAAAGTTATAGGTTCTACTTCGCTTTACTTCTGGGGCAGTATTACTACTCAGGACGTAAATCTCGTTTATCCGAAAGGAGGTTCTTCTGAAGGTTCGCTTATCTGGATGGAAGAGGGTAGCAGACTTGAAATAACTTATAACAATAAAACCATAAATCAAACGGTTGGCAATATTCACCTCGGTGACAGCGGAGTATGCACTATTGCCGTTTACGGAAATATCACCGCGGGTGAGTTCTATCTGATCGGTTACGGTAGTGCGGATATGGTACTTTCGATTCCGTACACGTATAATTTCGAACTCAAGAGCGGTTCTAAAGTGACACTCGCGCATAAATACAAAATTATGCCGGGCGCGGTCGTTACCGTTGAACAGGGAGCGGAACTCAATATTACCGCGGCAGGCGGCTTATACGTTTATGACGGACTTGTTCAATCGGATAAGAGCGGTAAATCGTATCCTTCCGCAAGCATTTTAGGAGAGCGCGGCTTTGATAAGAGCGGTATGCTCGTTGTAAACGGAAAACTTACGATAGACGGCTTGTTTGCCGGCATTGTTCAGACGAGCGGCAACGGCGAAATTGCAGTTGCTTCCGGCGCGACCGTTGGCGAGCAGACCATAGCCGACGGCTGTTCGGGCGGTTATACGGACAACACGACCAAATTCAGAATGACCGGCAGAGTTTACGGCTTAAACGGCTTTATGTCGCTTCAGCCGGGCAAAACCTACAAGGCGTACGTAGCGGAAGAATTTACGCTTGTTTCGTTCACGGTGGACGAGGCTGCGAGAATGAGCGAATTGACCGTTACCATCAATCAGAAGATGACGGGCAGATTCCTTGAATTCGACGGCGAAAATTTCGTTTCCGAAGTTGAATTTGCGGTCGGTTTGGAAGACGGCAAAACGATTTATATAAACGGCGCGGCATACGTGGTTACGGACGGCAAAGTAACCGTAAAAATCGCGTTCGGCGCGGACGGAAAATTCACTTATTACACGGGTGAGTTCGAAACTTCTTCGGCGGCGCACGAGGGCGTAATCGAGTTGGACGGCGCAACCGAGCTTACCAAAGCGGTTACCGGCGTTGCTCTTTCCGAAACCAACGTTTACGAGATTGCGGAGGGCGAAAGCTTCGCGCTGAAAGCGGTAATTACTTACGCGGACGGTAGCACCGAAGAAGTCGCTTTGACAAACCCGAACTTCACGACATACGTTCTTAAAAACGCTTCGCTTACAAGCGAAAAACTCGCGGTTCCGTTCACGAAGGACCTCGCGATTGTAAAGACCGTTTTAAGCGATTATATCTCTTCGGTAGAAGCTCTTGGCAATAATCAGGACGACGTTGTAGAGGCGGCTAAGAACTGCTACGCGGCGCATACGTCGCTTATCGGCGGTTTGAATGCGGACGATTTAGAGTTTGTAACCGCTAAAATCGGAGACAAACAGGCTTACGCAAGCGAAATTGCAAAGGAAATATCCGTTGAAGATTACAGCTTCACTTACGGCGACGCCGATGTACCTGCCACGCTTACGATGATTGACGGCACGAAGAAGCCCGCTATGGCAGGCGTAATCGGCTACATTGCGGAAAGCGGCGTTATCTATACGGACGTTGTATATCAAGGTGAATTCAATGGGTTAGCATATCGGTTATATCAAGGCAGGGTACTTGTTAACCCCATTGAACTTTCCGTTATCTGGACTGTAGGAAGCTACACGTACAACGGAACCGAACACAAACCCGAGGCAACTCTTTCGGGTGTTCTCGCTAAAGATAACGGCAGAGTATCGGTTGTCGTAACGGGCGCGGTGAATGCGGGCGAACAAACCGCAATAACAACGCTTACGGGCGAAAGAGCCGGCTATTACGCGATTAAAACGGCAGATTCGACTAAAAAGTTCACTATAGGAAAAGCTTCGGCTAACGTAAAGGTTAACGACAAAGAAGGCGTTACCACTTCGTTTACGGCTATCGAATTCGAAGTAACCGAAAGCGGCTTGATCGACGGCGACAGCCTTACCTACGAGTTTAAGATTTACTACAACAACGAGCTTATCGCTACGGCAAACGCAAACGGAGTTCTTACGTTTGAGGACGGCAAAACGTTAACCCCGGGCATATACACCGTTGAAGCTTTTTCCGAAAACGCTAATTATGACGTAACGTTTGAAAACGGCAGCCTCACCGTTGAAGCGACGGACACTTACTACACCGTTTCGTTCGCGGGCGAGGGCAAGGCGACGTTTACCGGCGGAGTATTCAATCCCGAAGTTAAGGCGGTAGTTACCGAAACGGGAGAAGAGGAAACAAATATAATCGTTTCACACGGCGACATCAGAAACGCGGGCGTTTACGAAGTTACGGTAAAGGTCGGCGCGCTCGAAAAGGTTTACAGACTTCAGTTTGTTGTAGAGGCTAAGCCGATAGAACTCGAATGGAATGTTCCCGGGTTTGTATATAACGGCTCGGCTCAGAAGCCTTCGGTAGCTATAAAACAGGGTGAAATAGCGGACGGCAACATAGTAACGGTTAACGTTTCTACGGCTTCTTCCGCGATAAACGCAGGCACGTACACCGCAACCGCAACGCTTGGCGGCGAGAATGCGGGCAACTACGTAATTACAAACGCAACAGCAGAATTCGCGATTACCCCCGCTTCGGTCGAAGTGACGATAGAAGAAGCGACGAGCGTATACGGCGAAAACGCGGCTAATATAAGGTTTAACACTACGAGCGAACTTTACGGCAAAAAGCTTTCGGATATAGCGGAAGCGGTGTGCGAAGTAACAAGCTCGAGCGCGGTCGGCACGTATGAAATCACTCTTAACGGAAAAGACGAAAACTACGCGATAACGTACGAAAAAGGGCGTTATTTAGTAACTAAGCGAGCTATAACGGTAACGATCGACAACAAGACGAGCGCGTACGGCGAAGCGTTTGCGGAGCTTACCGCGAAGGTGACTTCGGGCAGCATAGTAAACGGCGACGAGAACGTGTTCACGATTGTAAAGGAAAGCGGCGCGACCGTTGGCGAGTACGCGATTTACGTCAACGAAAGCCTTAATAACGCAAACTACGAAATAATCGTAACGAACGGCGTTTACACGATAACGAAGAGAAACATAACAGTAAAAGTTAATAATTCGGGAAGCGTATACGGCGAGGAATTCGCGGCTCTTACGTCCGATATTACTTCGGGAAGCCTCGCGGAAGGCGACGGATTAAACGGCGTTGTAAGACTTGCGAAAGCTTCGTGCGAAGAAGTAGGCGTCTACGCTATTACGGCTGAAAACGTTAACGCAAACTACAACGTAACGTTCGTATATACGGAGGGCGACCATTCGGTATACGAGATAACGAAACGTGAAGTTGTTCTTACAATTAAGGACGGCGAATTCAGCTACACGGAAGATATCGCGGATATGAAGCTCGAAATAGCTGTGAAGAACGGCTATTCGCTCAAAGCCGGCGAAACGCTCGAAGATTTAAATCTCGCATACACGATTAAGCAGAACGGAGTTCTTCTCACAAATAAAACTCTCCGCGGCGGCGAGTGGAAGTTCGAAGCGACTTTCGATAACGGCAACTATTCGATAACGTTTGAAAACGCCGACGACGAAAATCTTGCTTACGGTATTCTTACGATTACCAAGCCCGTACTCGAGCTTGCAGATTTAACTGCCGAGCACACTTACAGCGGTGAAGCGTTCGGTTATTACGACTACGAAAGCGCGGTAACCGTAAAGGCGAACTCGACTGCGGACGACTTCGCGTGCGAGCTGTACTTCAAAGGCGAAAAAGTATCCGAAATGAAAAACGCCGGAACTTACACCGTAAGGGTAATTCTGAAATCGGCGGTGGCGTTCGCTCTTAAAGACGGCACGGACGGAAACAATTACAAAGACTTTACGGTAGTCGTTCATAAGAAAGACGTTACGAACGAAATAGAATTCGTATGCGAAGGCTCGGTCGCTACAGAAAACGGCATTTACGTACCGCTCGGAAACTACACGTCGATAGGCACTTCGCTTAAGAATACCGATATAGGCTACGCGGAACACCTCACTTTCGGCGGAGCGGAAAGCGAACTTGCAGAGCTTGGAGAATACAAGTACAAAGTAACCGTAACCGACGATAACTATTCGGGCGAAAAAGAATTTACGCTCGTGGCAGTTATGAGCATAGAAGTTAAATCTTCCAACCTCAAAAAATACACTGCGGAATATAACGAAAACAGAACGAACGCGAACGCGGATAAGGTACGCGGGTTGCTTTCTAAGCTGACCGACAGCGACAGAATTTTGTTCACGAACGAAATGCACGCGGGAATTTACGAAGCGGCGGCAAAGGTCGAAGGCGCGCACGTAGAATATCTTAAAACGACGTTGACGGAGAAAATCGAGGCGTTCGAAGAAAAACAAAGTTATGAGAGCATTCTCCAAGCGAGAAAAGTCGCTCTTGACCTTATGGCGTTCAAAGCCGGCGAGGGAGAAGAGCAGATAGCTGCGTACGAAGCGGCTTGGAACGAATACTGCGAAAATCTTACGAGCGAAGGAGCTGCGGCTTCCGGCATAGCGGATTATATGGCGCTTGCTGCGGCTATGACGACTGCTGCTGCGGCTATGGCTATAGCTATGAAGAAATTCGTACTTTAAAATTCAATTCCGCTAAAAGAGGTATAAGAATATGAAAAAGATTAAGTTAATAAGCATAATAGCGGCTATGGCGATTGTAGCGGTAATGTTCGCAAGCTGTTCGGTCGTGCCGGACTTCACCAAGACTAAATACGCAAAGGAAGCTTTTCAGACGATAACGCTGACGGACGGCGAAACGGTCGTTTATACGGAAGAAAGACACTATTCGGACGGAGTTGTCGAGATAAAGACGAAGAAGCTTTCTTCCGACGCGTACACCGAAAGTTTTACGGAAGAAGAAACGCAAAAAACTTATGAAAAAATCCCGTATTTCGACGTTTACAGAAGAAAATACTATAAAGGCGGCGTAAGCGAAAGCGTCGGCGGAACGCTGAAATTCAAGGTGAACGAAAGGAAGCTCGGTGAGCTTCTCGGGCTTGATAAAAGCGAAGTGTCCGGCGACGTGACGGTTACCGCAAATTCGGTAAACGAAACGCCCGATACCATTATTATAGAATACAAAACGAAGACGGGCAAAAACGCGAGGATTGTCACTAAGTACGTGTTCGAAGAAGACGAGCAGAGCCCGGAAAGTACCGAAAGCGGCGAGAGAGAAGAATCTTCCTATACGGACGAAGAGTAATTATTCCGAACGGAACCGCGGGTGAAAGATACAGGCGTTTGCTCGCGGTAAAATCTTCGGAAAAAACAAAATCGGCCGCCATACGAGCGACCGAAATTAATCGATAATTTAAAAACCGGAAGAACGGTAAAATGCGTTTTCCTGAGAGTATGCAAGACTTTCGTGGACGCCTGCCGCTTTTCCGGTTTTTTATTTGTGTTTTTATTCGCGGATATTTTTATTAGCGCGTTTGTAAAGGGCGTTAAAGCGCGCGGATTGTTTTTTGAATACGCGGGGTTTTAATTGTTTTTGAAAAGAGTTTCGCCTTCAACGTATTTAAAAGGTATTTTTATGGTTTTGTGCGGGGCGTTCCGATTAAACAGCCTTTCGAATAAAAGCTCGATCGAGCGTTCGCCTATGCCTATGTAGTCGTTTACTATACACGAGGGCGAAGGGGAAGCGTTGTTTAAAACGGAAAAGTCCATATCGCAATACATAACGGCTATGCGATTTTTTATTTTTTGTATTTTTTCGTTATCGCTTCGCATAAGTCTCATCACGAGAAGGCTGCTGGTGGTGCAGTCGCAGAGAATGGCGGTAACTTTGCCCGAAACAAGCAAATCGGAAAGTCTTTCAAGCGTTTCGGCGTAGCTTTTTTGAAGGTCGTCTTCCGTCAGCGGTGTTTTGTCGATTTTGTGCGCGACTATTTCGAAACTTGCGTCTATTTTAATTCCCTCGGTTTTCAATCCGTCTTCGTATCCGCTAAGTCTTTCTTTCGCCGCGGACGTGGGTTGAGGCGTAGCCGAGAAGAAAGCTATCTTTGTATGCCCGTATTCGCACATCGTTCTTACGGTCTGAGAAAAAGATTTCTTGTTGTTGCCCGAAACGAATGTGAAGTTTAGCCCCGGCAGAATACGGTCGATTATCACGACGGGAAAATTGTTGAGCGAAAGTTCCAGCAGTTTTTTGCTGTAATATTGCCCGTCGATCGGGTACAGAAGAAGCCCGTCGATACCGCTTTCGAGCATATTTTCCACGATGCGCGCTTCGGTTTCTTCGTTGTGTTTGGAAATTCCGTATTCGAAAACGACGTTGTTGTAATCGTTGTTAGCCGTCCAGCTCTGAATACTGCTTAAAAGATTAAGCATATACTCGCTCGCGAGTTCGGGGACGACTATTCCTATGCGAATGAGCTTTTTGTTTTTCTCTAAATGAGTAAGGGCTTCAACGTCCTTTTCGGTCAGCTTGGGAGAAATAACCGTCCCGGAGCCTTGTTTTCTCTCTATCAGACCTTCGTCTTCAAGTTCTTTAAGAGCCTTTCTCACGCTTACGCGTGATACCCCGAATTGCTCGCACAACGCGGCTTCGGTCGGGATTTTGTTTATGCCTTTCCGGTAGTTTGTCGCAATGGTTTGTTTGATTGCGGATACGATCGTTTTGTATTTGTAGTTGCTTTGAATCTTCATAGAACCCCCTTGTTTTTTAAAAAACGTCTTCTTTAACGTTATAATGGTATTATTATAATACAAATCATATGCAAATTGCAACTTTTTTCATTGAAAAACGTCAATTATTTTTAAAAAACATATTGACAAATGCCGGAATGTGTGATAGTATAAGCTTGAAAACAATACAAATAAATGTATTAAAATAATACAAATCAGGAGGAAATAAATGAAAAATCAATTAAGAATTATTGTTTTTGTCGTGTTGGTTTGCATGCTTTCGGGCACCTTTTTCGCTTGTAAAAAGGACAATGCCGAAATAGGCGGCGGCGAGCTTTCGCTCGACGAAAATTTCGCTTGCACCATAACCGTAGACGGCGGCGGACAGTGGGCGAATTTCAATACGACCTCGTCTATGGAAGAAACGGATTCCAACCCTTATCCGTACAACACGCTTGAAACGCTTGCAAAAGAGTATATGGCTCTTCACAAAAACGTGAAGATCGAGCTGCTTACGTCGTCTTATAACGGCGCGCGCGACCAGATTTTGCCTATGCTTTCCACGAAGAGCGCGCCGGATATTTTGTTTCAGGTTCCCACTACGCTTGCAGAAGACTGCAATAAGAAGTATTACGCGGCTCTTGACGAATATCTGCAGTTGCCAAACCCGTATTCGGAAAAAGGCGAAAAGGGCAGCGAGAAGTGGGGAGATATTTACGATTCCTCCGAGTACAAACCTACCGTAGACGGACATTATTACTACGTCGCTTTAGACAGAAGCGCTCTCGGCATAGTTTACAATAAAACGTTTTTTAAAGCAAACAATATAGAAGTCCCCGAAACTTATTCGGAATTTTTAAAGGTGATAGAAGACGTTCATTCCGCCGACGCGAGCAAAACGCCGTATATGGCTAACGGCGGCAATATGTGGATGGATATGACGATAGAATCTGCCGTCTTCTACGGAATGAAAGACGAACTCGATGTGATAACCGCCGACGGAATTATCGACGCGCACGAAATCGTATCCGCATACGAAAACAGAAAAATCGATCCCAAAGGTGAAAGATACGCGGAATATATGCGTCTTATACAGTTAAAGACAAAATATTCTGTTAATCCGCAGAGCACGGTTTTGAAAAACGAATTCATGCTCGGTAACGTCGTTATGGGCGAAGCGGACGGCAATACCGTTTCTTACCTTATGAATAACGTTGAAGACTTCGAAGTAGGCGTTTTCCCGTATCCCGTTATCGATAAAGACGTTTCCGATTACGTCGTAGAGGGTACGGGTACGAGAAGAGGCTCTTCGGGGTTATCTACTGCCTGGTTTATAACTAATCACGCGTTCTCTTCTTCGGACGCGGAAGAAAACAGAAAGAAAGTAAACGCGTGCGCGGATTTCCTTATGTTCCTTACGGCAAAGAAGAATAACGATAGAATGATTAACGATAAAAAGGTATCGGTGCCTCTTTCGGGCGACGGATACGGCAAAAACGATTGTCTTAAATCTCTCGTAGAAGTTTATAGAGAAGACCTTAAAAACGAAAATATGTACGCCTGGGCGTTTTTCAGCCCGTCCGGTTCTTTAACCAAAGCGTATTACGACGTATTCTATATCGCGTATCACAATTTCGTTTACGGCAACACGTCCAAGGCTGATAAGGGAAATGCGAACGCTTTCGCTCAGGCGATGATAAACGGTCTTGATCAGGCTTCTTCAAAACTCAAAAAACTCAACAAATGGAGCTGACGATAAATGCGTAAAGACATTGCGGAAACCTCCGGGAAAGTTTTCGCTATAAAAACCAAAAAGAAAAAACAGCTCGGATTTCGCTCTGCGGAAGGGTATCTGTGGATATTGCCCGCGTGCGTCATGCTGCTTTTGTTCAGCTATATTCCGCCGATTTACGCGATAATATATTCGTTTACCGATTGGGGTATTTTTGAAGAAGTGTCGTTTATAGGCTTTGAGAACTACGTAACTCTGTTTACGAACGATTCGGCATTCTGGAGCAGTTTCGGCAACGTCGCGTTGTTTACGATAAGCGGTCTTCTACTCGGAAATATAGCGGCTATCGGCTTGTCCGAAATGCTATATAATATGAAAAACGAAAAACTCGCGGCATTCTTCAGATACGCTTTTATGCTTATTTCGATAGTACCCGGAGTGGTAAGCATACTCGTTTGGGAAAAAATTATATTTTTGCCGGCTTCGTCGTCCCTTCAGGGCGTTGCGAACGCTATTCTCGAACTTTTCGGGCTTAAAGGGCTTGAATGGTATGCAAGCACGGATACGATTAAGCTGAGTATCATACTTACCGGCTTCCCGTTTATGGGCGGAACGTCATTCCTTATATATCTTGCCGGGTTGCAAGGCATTAACGTATCCGTTGTGGAAGCTTCGAGGCTGGACGGACTTAGCAGCTTTAAAAGGATTATTTATATAGACCTGCCGCTTATGAAAGGTCAGATAAAATATTTCCTTTTAACGGGCGTTATAGGCGGTTTGCAGAACTATAATATGCAGCTTATTCTTCAGAACGGGAACGCCGCGTCCGTCCCCGGTTACTATATTTACAAAATGGGCATCGAGTATTCGGAAATGGGTTATGCCTGCGCGATGGGTATGGTTATGTTTATAGTCATTCTCGCGCTTACGCTCGTAAACAACTTTCTTTTAAAGAATAAGGAGGACGCGTAATGGCAGGAAACAAACGTAAAATAAACGTGCCTCAGATAATACTCGTTGCCGTAGTGATATTCTTTGCTGTAATGACGCTGTTCCCGATTTACGTAATGCTCGTAAAGAGTCTTAAATCTCCGCGTCAGGACGTTTTAAATCCGTTCGGAATAACTTTTCCATTCAGATGGGCGAACTATTCGGAAGCGTGGGGGTATATAAGCGGAACGATGCTTAACACCTTCATTATAGCGATAGGCGTAACGCTCGGCGTGCTTATAGTTTGCGGGGCGGCGGCATACGGATTTTCGCTTTTCAAAATGCCGGGCAAGAACGTTATATTTATGTTCTTTCTCGCGATACTTATGATACCGGGCGTGCTTACGCTTATACCGCAATATCAACTCGTAGGTATGGATTACGGAATGCTCGATTCGTTCTGGGGAGTCATACTTCCGACCGTCGCGGGGGCTATCCCTATGGGAACCTTGCTTATAAAGACGTTTTTCGACGGACTGCCGAGGGACGTGTTCGAAGCGGGAGAAATGGACGGCGCAAACGGGTTTATTATGTTTTTCGTGGTGGCGCTGCCTCTCGCGATGCCGATATTGGCAACGCAGGGACTTATGTCTTTTATGGGAGCGTACAACGATTATCTTTGGCCGTCGCTTATCCTTAAAAAGGAAAGCCTTAAAACGACGTCCGTTATACTTAAAAACCTTACGAATACGCTGTTTACCGAAACGAACAGCATGTGCGTTTCGATAGCCGGTTACGTTCTCGCAAGTTTGCCGATGTTCGTAATATTCGCGTGCTGCTCCAAGCAGTTCGTAAAAGGGCTTACGAGCGGTTCGTTCAAAATGTAACAAAGGGAGATTTTGATTATGATTACGTTTAAAAAACTGACCTGCGCGATTTTGGGAGTTTCGCTTCTCGCTATGTCTGCCGGTTGTTCCGACGGAGGGAATAAGGACAGCTCGGGGGGATCTTCGGGCGAACCTTCCGGATATACCGAAGTGCTTGCGGATAAAAACTTCGCTTACGGGTTTAATCTGCACGGTCCGGATTCTCGCTATCACGCGCTTTATCCTTGGGCTCAGCTGACTTTCGAGGAAATAGAAGATCCTCTGTGGAAACTCGACACCTGGGGCTGTTTCGTAAATTACTGGCTCGATAAAGAAACTACTTTTATCGAGGGAGGGAAGAGCTATACTTACCCCGCAAGTCCCTTAAATCCCACAAAAAACGGCGATTTTACTACGATAAGCAACCCGACTACGACCGTCAGGGTAAACCCTGTAAAGGGAGAAATATATATGAGTTCGGACGCACGCGAAGAGTACGGAAAAACTCCCGCTTATACAACCGCGCCGAGAAATTCCGAACCGAGAAAAGACGGCGAAGCGTGGCCGCATCTTCTGATAGAGCAGTATCTTATTTCGAGCGCGTCGGTTGCCGACTTCGACGAGATAGTTTACTCTTTGGATTTCTCCGTGGACGAATGCACTAATTACACTTCGGATTTTAACCCGAGTCTTCATACGGCGCAGTTCCAGTGGTATACGACTTTCAAATGTGCCAAAGCGGAATCTAAATTCTACAACCGTTACATATGGTTCGGAATTCCGATACTCGACGCGAGGTACGACAGAGTTACGCGCGGCTCGCATCTCGACGGAGGAAAGGACGATTCCACCGGAATGCTTATTTACAATATAGACCAATACGATTTTGCGGGAGAAACGATAGAAATAGGCAAGAAATACAGCGTAAGCGTTAACTTGAAAAGGCAGATAGAACAAGCTTTCAATGTGGCTCGGGATAACGGACTTTTCACCGACTGCACGCTTGAAGATATGAAATTCGATACGATGAATATCGGTTGGGAAGTTCAGGGAACGTTCAAAGTCGCTTCTACTATTTCCGGCATTTCGATTAAGTGTAAGTAAGGAGATCGCCCGAAATGATTAAAAGACTGTCATGTTTGATATTGTCGCTGCTGTTTGTGTTGTTGTTCGCAGCGTGCAACGGCAAAGGAGATACGAGTACGGGAGAAACTTCCGCGAGTACGGGAGAAACTTCCGCGAGTACCGGAGAGAGCGGATCTCAATCGGGAGAGCAAAGTACCGACGAAAGCGGATCTCAATCGGGAGAGCAGAGTACCGACGAAAGCGGTTCGGGCAAACAAGAGGATACGGATAACTATATGAGCATTATAAAAGACAAATTATTCAAAGGCGGTTTCGACATCAGCTATATGAACGAAAACGCATACGTAGACTACGCCGGCAAAGCAAGCGGAATAAGGCAGTGGGTTATAAACGAAGAGGGCAGCTTCGATCAATTTAACGCTACTACCCCCGTTGAAGAAGAAAACGGTTTCTACGTTATAAAAAGCCCGAAGAATTCCAAGGTTTTCAAAGTAAACACGACTACCGGTCAGGTTTATATGGAACTCAACGCGGAAGTGGATTACGGCAATACTCCGAGAAAGGCCGGTCAATCCTGGCCGCATATTCTGATTTGCCAGAACTATTCGGAATTCGAAACGCCTTACCTCGATTCTGCCGAAGAAGTGCGCCTTTCGATGGATTTCGATTTCGTGAAATTCGAGGACGTAATGGGAAAATCGGCGGACAAAGGTCTGCACGCGTGTCAGTTCCAATGGTACGTCACAATTCAGAATACGAACAAGGAATCTCCCGATTACGGTGACTTTTTCTGGTTCGGATTACAGTTTTTCGATAACAGATATACTTTCTGCCCGAAAGGACTTATCGTGGATCAGGGGAAGGACACCGCGACGGGCAAAGCCATTTATACGATGGATATGAAGAGGGTTATGAAGCTTAAACCCGTGGAACAGGGTGAGTCTTATTCTGTGGATTACGATATTCTTCCCGAAGTAAAAAAGGCGCTCGAAGCCGTAAAACAAATGGAAGATATAGATTGCTTCAAGAATACGAACCTGAGCGATCTCAGAATAGGGCATACGAACATCGGGTGGGAAATGCCCGGCACGTACAACGGCGCGGTTATGATAAATTCTTTCGACATCCGCGTTAAGAATAAAAAACAGTTATAATCGATTTCGCGATAAAATGCGAAACGAAAAATATGGAGGGTAAAAAATGAAGAAATTCAAACTTACGGCAACAGTCTTCTGTGCTTTGCTTGCAGCAACAATGGCGTTCACCGCTTTGTTTACCGTTAACGCGAAAGCAGAGGAAGAAACAAGGGATCTCGTAATTCTCGGCGCGTACGAGGACGCGGTCATTCCCGAAGCTTATAATCACGACGCCGAATACAGTCGCTACGACACCGATCCTGCGAAAAGACTCGACGTTGCTCTCAGAGCGCCCGGCTCGAACGGTCAGATGGACGGCGAGCCTATGACTAACCCAGGCGCTCCTTACGGAAACGGCGTTAACGTCGCTCAGGGCATAGCAAAGTACAAAATCAAGTATGCAGGCGGCGCGGTAAGATTGAGATACGGCTACACGGTAGATCTTTCAAGTGCCAACGTCAACTTGAGAATTTTGAGCACGGATAATCAGAACGGGCATTTAAACCTTACTTTCAGTAACGATTATATGGCTATTTCGCACGACGCGCTTTCGTTTAAAGGTTTCGTTCTCGATATTTATAAAGACAGCCCCACGCAGTTCCAGACCGCTCTTATAAGCGCGCAGAACAGACGTGCGATAGAAGGCATTAACCAAACGGTGTTCACTTTCCCCGTTTCGGACGACGATCCCGAAACATACTGCTTCAGCGTTTATACTTTCATTGAAAACGGTCAGTATCACGTAAAAGTTATAAATAAGAACGCTACGGCGGAATACGTTCTCCCCGCTTCGATTAACAATCAGGTAGTAAGAGAAGACGGTACGACGAATATCGGTATCAACTGTTTCTACAACTGGCGTGATGACGATTCGTACTACACCACTTTCGTTATGCAGGTTAAGGATTCTATCCGCACCGCTTACGAAAAAGAAACGGTAGAACCTTTGAAAACGCAACTTTCGGCGTATTCGGCAGAAGCTATAAACGCAGCGGAAATAAACACTATCGAAGACGTTGACGCATTAGTTGCGAAAAAAGCGGCTATCGACAATAATCTCGTGGCAAAACTTCGCGTTTCCGACAGAGATTTATTGAAAGTAAACGCGCATATCGCGGCTGCGGACGCGGCTTTAAAGGAAAAGGCGGGCGCGCTTGTCAAGAATAATATTCTAAGCGAAACCAACGCTATGCTCGCTTCCTTCGAAAACGCTCTTTCCGACGCCGGATACAAGGCGATTACTGCCGAAAGCGAAATAAACAAACTTAAAGCTCTTTATAACGCTTTAAACACTAAAGCAAACGATACTTACGCTTCCCTCGTTACGTTTACGGAGGAAGAGAAAAACACCGTAAATTCTGCTCTTACGTCCGCTTCGAACGCAATCGCAAGACTCGACGTAAACAAGGCGATTTACGACGCCGAACAACTTCCCCTTACCACTGCCGAAGAACTTGTTTCTGCAAAGGCGAAATACAACGAACTTTCGGGCGGTGAATTTACAGCTAAAATAAACGCCCTCGCATATTCCGACGAAGTAAAAGCGGAACTCACCGCGAGAATTGCCGCGTTCAATACGAAAATAGCGAATGCGGAACAAAACCTCAACAAGGCGGACGTCATCGACGGTCAGATAGCAAATTACGAAAACGCGGCTATTACTACCGTTGAAGAGATGAGAGCGGCTCTCGAAGTAAAAGCTCTTATTGAAGATTTCTCGGGGCTTGACGAAGCGGACGAGTTCGCTGCGAGAATAGCCGCTAAAGACGCAGCAATTCATAACGCGGCTTATGGTCTTCTCGAAGAAAGAATTACGACGGTCGATAATCTTGCGAAAGCCGGCTTGAATAAAGCGAGCGAGAGAAACGCCCTCGCCGCGGCTATAAGCGCGGTTGTCGATACGGATTTACTTAGCGACGAAAAGAAGACGGAAGTAAACGCCGTTCTTACCTCGGCAAGACAAACGGTTAAAGATTTCGACGACAGACTTAAACAAGCCGATTGGGTTCTCGCTTCGCAGGGCGGCGGAAACGCAACCACGGCAGACGTTGAATTCCTCGAAAAAGGCGTTCGTTTTAAAAACGGCGGCAACGGCGATCAGCTTATTTCCACGAAGAAAATCGCTTTCGGCGCAGACGACGAGATAATGGTTAAATTCTCCGTTAAGGCGTTTGCTTATTTAAACGGCGACGGAAAGGGCAGAGGCAGCAACAACACCTGGATATTCCTTTGCGATAAACTCACAAATGGCGGTTACGTTAACAGAACCACCCCGAATTCCCTTTCGTTGATGTTCTGGAACTGCGTTTCCGAGTCCTTCGTAAAGACTTATACGACAGAGCACGGCGATATAGAAATCGATTCGCCCACAATGACTACTTTCGGTGAAAACGACGGTTCTTACGTAACCGTAGTATTCAAGAGAAACGACGCGAAGAACAGATTTGAAATAACCACGACTTTGTATTCCGCCAACGGAGACGAAATCGATTACTCGCTCAATATCGTTTCGTATTCCGAAGTTATAAGCGGCGCAACGTTCGATAACGGCGTATACGTAGGTTTCTCCGCTTGGGCAGACGAAAACAACAAGTACTTCAACGAATGGGATATAGAATTCCTCGGAACGGTTGCTGAATACAACAAGGGCTCCGAAGATTCGTCCTCGACCGGCTCGGACAGCGGAGATTCTTCCGATACGGGCAGCGGATCGGATACCGGCAGCGGAAGCTCCAAAGAAGATAAAGGTTGCTTCGGTGCGGTAGGCGCGTCTTCCTGCATGGTTATGATACTTGCCGGCGCTGTTGCGATTATAAGAAAGAGAAAACAAAACTGAAAAAGTCGTTTTAAACGATAAATAAATTGTGTAGGGGCGGGGTATGTTTATCCCGCCCGACTTATAGATAAACGACAGTAATTGCGCTAAAGTAAGATAAGGGATTTTTGTGCGCCAAAGCCGGTTTATTATCGCAAAAATCAGTCGGCGTCGAAATGCAATCACTAAAAATACAATTCGGAGAGAAGCAATGAAAAGAGTGCTTGCCTTCTGGTCTTTAAACGGCAAACTTACAAAAGACGAACTTAAAAAACAAATAGACGATTTTAAAAGCGTGGGGTACGGAGGATTTTTTCTCCATGCGCGCGGAGGGCTCGAAACGGAGTATTTTTCGAACGAGTGGTTCGAAATGTTGAGGTTTGCGGCGGAATACGGTTATAAGGCAGGGCTCGAAGCATATCTTTACGACGAAAACGGCTGGCCGAGCGGTTATGCCGGGGGGAGAGTTCCCGCAAAGAGTAAATCGTACAGGCAAAGCTATATGGAGTTCGTGCCGCTAAAAGAAAAAAACGCCGGATTTTCGGAATGCGAAACGATTGCGGAAATACCAAATGAAAACCTTGCCGTCGTAAGAAAATACAACGAGTATTATACTAATTTGCTTGAAAAAAACGCGGTAGAGGAATTTATAAACTGCACTTACGAAAGATATAAAACGGAGCTCGGAGATTTGTTCGGAAAAGAAATAAAGGGGATTTTTACGGACGAGCCGCAGCTTTCTAATTACGGCTATCCCGTTTACGACGGATTGTTTGAAGATTTTGAAAACAAATACGGTTATTCGTTAAAAGATAATCTTATATTCATACATAAAGGCGACGAATTTAACGGGGTAAGATACGATTACAGAAAACTGATCGCAGAAAAATATGCGGGAACTTACACAGGAATGCTCGGCGCGTGGTGCGAGAAAAACGGGATTGCGTTTACGGGGCATATGGCTGCCGAAGACGGATTGTATTTTCAATCTCAAACGCAAATCGACGTCATGCCGAATTATCTGAATTTTACCGTGCCGGGGATAGACGTTCTCGGCAACAAACTGCCGTCGATAACCCTTTTAAAACAGGTATCGACGGTCGCGGAGCAATTCGGGAAAAAAGAAGTAATATCCGAAACGTTCGGAACTTCGGGGCATTCCGCAACGCCGAAAGAGCTTTCGGATATATGGTTTTACGAAGCGATGTACGGCGTAAACAGGGCATGTCTTCATCTTTCGGCATATTCTCTCGAGGGGAGAAGGAAAAGAGATTATCCCCCCGATTTCTCACGTAATCTCGAGTATTTTTCTCTGCTCGGAGGCTTTTTCGAAGGGATAGACAAACTCGGAAAGTTGGCCGAAACGGGAAAGAGAATTACCGATATACTCGTTATGAATCCGATAGGGACTTTCTTCGGAAAATATGCGAACAGAAGAAAGAGCCCGCCCGCCGGTAAGTGTTCGTATGAAGACAAACTCAGCGAAAACGGCGTAACGGAGGATTTAAGCGAAGTCTCCGTAAATTACGTCGCTTTGCAGGAAATTCTTGCCGAAACAGGCTTTGATTATCACATAGGCGACGAGCTTGTTTTAAACGGCCGCGCGAGTGTGAAAAACGGCAGATTATACGTCGGAGAGTACGATTACGGCGTTGTTATAATTCCTTTCGGCGCGATTTTAAATGGCGAAACGACCGAGCTTCTCGAAAAGTTTGCGTGCGGAGGGGGAAAGTTGCTTTTTGCCGTTAAACTTCCGAAGGATATATCGGGCAAAAATACTTACGTGACCTTGTACGAAAAGGGGCTCGCTCACCCGTTGTCGATAAAAAAAGATCGGTTTATAACGGCCATGCGCTGCTATGAAATTACCCCGCCCGTTACGGTGTTCGACTCTAAAACGCGTCTGCCCGAAAGCGAACTGATTGTCACTTCGAGGCGAACGTCCCGCGGGAAAATCGTGTTTTTATATAACAAACTAAATTGCAAAAAAACGCTGTTTTTGCGCGATAAAGGGCACGAATTGCACTTTACCCTCGGAGAAAGAGAGAATGCTGCAGTAATTTTAGAAGAGGAAAAATCGATATATTATCCTTTAAGCGGGAAGATCGAACCGCTTCATAACGAGATAAGAAAAACTAAAGAAGAAACGATTAAGTCGAAAGCCGCTTTTTCCGTTTGCGGCGAAAACGTTCTGCCCGTAGATGTGTGCGACGGATTTATAAACGGAGAAAAAATCGCTTCGGGGTATTTTCTCGACGTCAACGAAAAGATATATTCGGCTATTCTTGCGAAAGGAAGAGGCAAAGTGCGGGCGGAGTACCGTTTCTTTGCCGAAAGCCTGCCCGAAAAGCTGTACGTAGTCGCGGAGACGACGGAAGAACTTACGGGCGTTTATCTGAACGGCTGCAAGCTTTCTTTAAGCAATAAGAGTTTTCTCTCTTTCGCGCGGACTTTCGACGCCGAAAACAATGCCGTCATCGGGGAAAACGTAATCTCTCTCGAGTATGAAATAGACGCTTCCGCTCTGAAGCCGGAAATTTCCGCATTCGAAACGGAAAGCAACGTGTTCTGTCGTAAAACGGAAATGGAAAGCGTGTACGTTTTCGGTAATTTTATTGTAAAAAACGACGGGTTAACGCGCGAAAGACGGGGTAAACGGTTTCTCGTAACGAACGAAACGGTTATAAAAAACGGAATTCCGTCCGCGCCCGAAGAAGCTCCTTTTTACAAGGGAAAATTCTCGTATGAATTTGTTTTCGAATATCGTGAAAACGAAAAAGCAGATAAGACGGTTTTATCGATAAACGTTAATTATCCGGTTTTGGAGTTCGATCTAAACGGCAAAAAGTACGTCGGTTATTCGGGTGAAATCGACGTGACGGGAGTTATCGAAAACGGCAAAAATCGTTTGACCGTAACGGCGCACACTGGGAACAGAAACCTTATGGGACCGCACCGCTATTTCGACTGCGATACAGAGTACGTGGGACCCGCTACGTTTAAAGGCGTAAGAGGCTGGGAGGATAACTTCAACAGGAACACGCCCTATCCGCTTGTGCCGGAAATCACGTTTACAAGAGGCAGAAGCGTTCAAGCATTTTATTTAGATGACGAAATAACAATTACGACATATGAGGAAAAGTGAAATGAAAGAGGTCTGTTTAATTTGCAACGCACACATCGATCCAATCTGGCAGTGGGATTGGCAGGAAGGCGCAAGCGCTGCGGTGGCAACGTTCGCTTCGGCGGCAAAATTGCTCGAAAAGCACGATTTTATTTTCTGCCATAACGAAGTGACCGTTTACAAATACGTTGAAACTTACGCCCCCGAATTGTTTGAAAAGATTCGCGAGCTTGTAAAAAGGGGTAAGTGGAAAATCATAGGCGGGTGGTATCTTCAGCCCGATTGCAATATGCCGTCCGGCGAAAGCATGGTAAGGCAGATACTTTTCGGCAAAAAATATTTTCTCGAGAAATTCGGAGTATTCCCGGAAATCGCGTTTAACGTAGACGCGTTCGGTCATTCGCGCGGGCTTGTTCAGATAATAAAAAAATGCGGGCAAAAGGGCGATATAGTGTGCAGACCTTACGAAAACGAAATAGATTTAAAGCATTCCCGTTTTATTTGGCGTGGGTTTGACGGAAGCGAAATAAAAGTCGCGAGGGCGGTAGAGGGGTATAACACATTGCTCGGTGATTCTTTGAATATAATCCTGCGCCGCGTCGAAAAACAGCCGGAAGAAAGAGTGATGGTTCTTTGGGGAGTAGGAAATCACGGCGGAGGACCGAGCGACAAAGACCTTGCGGATATTGAAAAATATTGCGATAACATGAGAAATACGCCGCTTTCTGAGAAAGATGAAAAGAAGCTATATTGTTTGAAACATTCTACGCCCGAAGAGTTTTTTGAAAAACTTGTGCCCGAGGGGAGAGAGGAGCGTTCGCTCAGAATATCTATGCCCGGCTGTTATACTTCGCTCGGCAAGTTGAAGAGGGAGCATGTGAAACTCGAAAACGAGCTTTACCTTGCCGAAGAGATATGTTCTCTCGCGAGTATGAACGGGCTTATGAAATATCCGCTCGAAGAGCTTGATTCCGTCAACGAAGATTTGCTTAATTCGGAATTTCACGACGTTTTGCCGGGCAGCTCGGTTAAGGCGGGCGAGGAAAACGGACTGAAGCTTCTTTTGCACGGAAGGCTTGATGCCGAAAGGGAGAAAACCCGCGCGTTTTTCGCCTTGTGCAATAACATGTCGCCCGCAAAAGAGGGAGAATTTCCTATCGTTGTCTTTAATTCGAGACCTTACGAATATACGGAAAACGTCGAATGCGAGTTTATGCTGAAAGACCAGAATTGGGACGAGGAGTCCGTTTCATCGCTTTCGGTTTTCGACGAAAAAGGGAAGCCTGTCAGGTTCCAGACAATAAAGGAAGAGAGCAATATCAATCTCGATTGGAGAAAGAGAATTATCTTCGAAGCGAAGATGAAACCTTTCTCCGTAAACCGTTTCAACGTATACGTCGATTACAAAAAGTCGCCTAAAACGCAGATTAAACAGGATTTTGTGTTCGATAACGGCTATAAATACGTTCGCATAGGAAAGGATACGGGACTTTTGGAAAGCTATAAAATAAACGGCGCGGAATATCTTGCGAACGCGTTTTTACCCGTTATGTTCAAAGATAACGCCGATCCGTGGGCAATGAGCGAGTTCCAGCAAGAAAGGCTCGGCACCGACGAAACCGCGTTTGCTTTGGCGAAAAACAAAAACGGCGTTTTCGGCGGTTTGAAAAGCGTAAACGTCGTAGAAAACGGAGATATATACGTCGGAGTGGAGGCGTTTTTCGAGTGCATGTCCACTAAGGCGAGGGTTCTTTATAAAATTTATAAGAATAATCCGCACGTAGACGTTGACGTTAACGTCTTTCTTGGGGATAAAGATTGCTTTGTTAAACTGAAAATGCCCGTTTCGGGTTATACCGAAGGCAAATGCGAGGTTATCGGTCAAACCATGTTCGGTGCGGAAAAGTTGTTTACGGACGCAAGGGAAAACGTGTCGCAAAGGTATATAGCGGTTAAAAACGAGTCCGGAAAGTATCTTGAAGTGATCAACGACTGCGTATACGGCAGTCACTTTGAAAACGACGCACTGTACCTGTCGCTCGTCAGGGGGGTAACGTATTGCACGCATCCGATACTTCAAAGAGAGTTGCTTCCGGGCGACAGATACACGAAAAAACCCGATCAGGGAGAGAACGATTATTCTTTCAGAATAACCGTCGCAAATGAAAACGAGCTTGAAAAAAACGCGAAAGAGTTTAATTTTAAACCATACGCAGTAAACGTTTTCCCGGTAAAAACAAGCGGAATAATGCGTGAAATACGGGGTATTTGTGTTTTGAACCCCAACGTCACGCTCGAGGCGTTCAAGAAAAAAGAGGACGGAAAAGGCTATTCGATAAGGCTGTTTAACGGAAGTCGCGACTCCGCGGAAACCGTTCTGTCGGTTGATGGCAAAACAATAGAATTGAATTTCGCGAGTTACGAAGCGAAAACGGTCGTTTTCGACGAAGAAGGACTTAAAGAATCCGAATTGTTCGTTATATGACCGGTATAACACTTAGAGGCATAGCGTTTTATATCGCGAAAATTAATTGTACTGCAAATTTTAATCTTATCGCGGCTAAAGAAAGGGAGCCCGGCATATAAGCCGAACTCCCCCTTTTCATTTTTTTGAAAACGCAGAAGAAAAGATTTCTTATTTCATTCTATAGTGGTTTGTGTAAGGTCTGTTGGGCGAACTCCCCGCGTTCTCAACGATAAGCTTGAAACAGTAACCGAGATCGGTATCGTATTCATATCTGATTTCAAACGTCCATACCGCGTCGGTTTTAAACTAACCGTCTTCCAAAGTGGCGTCGGTTACGAAATAGAATTCGTAAAGCTTGCTCGGGTTATCGTTGAAATAGTCGGATAAGTTTTCTTTTTGAGTTAAAACGTACCAGGTTTCGTTTTCTTCTAAGTTTAATTTTTCGATGGAATCCGTTCCGAAAAGACCGTTGTATCGAGTTTTGAAATAATCGAAGTATGTCTGAGCATTTGCTTCGAATACTTCAACGCTCGGGCAAGGCTGACGGAAAAAATAACCGTTGCCGAACCAGGTAACGCTTGTTGACATTTCGCCTGTAAGACCGGTGGGAGCAGTCAAGCCCGAAAGACCTTTTTCTTCGAGTTCCGTTTCCGTAAACCATTTCGTATCGTCTCGCGACGGAGCGTAACTGCTCTCGGGCTCGTCATCACCGCAAGCAACAAAACCGAAACAGCACATCGCAATCGCCAAGACGCAGATTATAGTATTGATTAATTTCTTTTTCATTATAATTACCTGCCTTTTTTGTTGTTATAAATTTGTTTTAACACGAAAATGTTAACTTTATCAAGCAAAACGAAACGCTTTCGCCTTATTTTTTATTCGGTGAAATCGATTGAGAACATATTATGTCGGGAAACGAGAATAAAAACCATTTACACGGACAACATCGGATGAAGGAAAATTCAAACATTTTATAGTGGTAACTTTAGCCGTAATTCTAAGTTATTTTTTCATAGAAATATCTATGAATAATATTGCAGTTTTCATTTTTCGCTCTTAATAACGCGTTTGAACGACAAAGAAAAAAGCCGCGTTTCATCTTTGAAATGTGGCTTTTTTGGCCTTCCCGCCGGGAGTCGAACCCGAAATTTACCCTTAGGAGGGGTATGTTATATCCATTTAACTACGGAAAGATATTGTCTTTTCTTGAAAACCGAT
>JALEKY010000045.1 GCA_022768945.1 Christensenellaceae bacterium
AACTGCTTTCGTCGTATCCGCGGCTGAAGGCGTTACGTTGCCGGATACCGTATTCGTCCCCACGGAGCATAACGGTTTACCCGTTACCGCTGTAAAGGAAAACGGTTTTTCGGGTAAAAACTGCTACGCGATTAAAGACGTTGTGTTTAAAGCAGAAACTGCGCTCGATTTAGGCGCAAATTCTTTTGAAAATCTTAAAAATCTTCGCACTGTCGAGTTCAGAAACGCAAACAAAGTGGTTTTGAACGCAAACGCCTTTGCCGGTTGCGACTTGCTTAAAGACGTAGACTTCGGGGATAAAATCAATACGATAGAAGTCGGAAGATACACGTTTAAAGATTGTTCTTCTTTGACCGAACTGAATTTTGCGACGGTCGGCGCCGATAACGGTACTTCGCTTAAAGAATTCGCGCTTAACGGTATGACCGGTCTTAAAAAATTGACCGTTACAAATCTTTCCGATTTTGCTCCTTCGGCAATCGGCGGGTGCGACAATATCGAGGCTTTCGATATAGCGGGCGGAGATTACGGCAGCGTAGACGGCAACTTGTATCTTGTATCGGCTACCGGTTCGGAACTTGTAAGATACGCTCCCGCAAAGCAGGCTGAATCGTTTACCGTGGACGGCAGCGTAACGAAAATACAGACCGGCGCGTTCGATAACACAAAGTACCTTAAAATCGTAGAGTTTGGCGAAGCGGCTCAAAGTATTACCGTGGAAGATTACGCGTTTGCGGGAAGCTCGGTAGAAACGATTAAAGGTTACAACAATGACACGATGACAACCGGCAAGTATTGGCTCGGGGAATCGAAAATCAAAACGATAGAATAATTAAAAAAATAAGAATCGGCGGTAGGAAAAACTTACCGTCGTTTTTTTATAAAACCGCGTAAAACGCGCAAAAACAAGACTTTTTCGAGGAGAAAACAATGAACATCTGGACAGACATCGACGAAAAAAGAATAACCCCCGACGACTTTATCGCCTGCATCGAAATAGAGCAGGGCAGTAAAAACAAATACGAACTCGATAAGGAAACGGGACTTATAATTCTCGACAGAGTTTTATATACGAGCACGCACTATCCGATGAATTACGGCTTTATACCGCACACTCTTTCGGGCGACCACGATCCGCTTGACGTGTTCGTGCTGTGCAGTCAGCCGATTGAAAAGATGAGCCTTGTAAGGTGCTACCCGATAGGAGTCGTCAATATGATAGACCGCGACGAAAAGGACGAAAAAATAATCGCCATACCGTTCGGTGATCCGCAGTACAACTGTTATAAGGATATATCCGAGCTCCCCGTGCACATCGTTGACGAATTAAAACATTTCCTTACCGTTTACAAACAGCTTGAGAACAAAACGGTTAAAGTTCAGCAAGTCGGTTCTGCCGAAGAAGCGAAAAAAGCGATTAAACAGAACATAGACGAATTCAACAAGGTTTTTGCAAATAAATAATGAATTCGAAATCCATAATCGAAACGGACGAATTTTTTATGAAGCAGGCAATAGCCTTATCCGCTCTTGCCGTCGAACACGGAAACGAGCCGTTCGGAGCAGTGCTTGCTAAGAATGGAGAGATCGTGTTTTCTATCGAGAATCAAATCTACACGAAAAACGATCCGACCTTTCATGCCGAAGCGGGGCTTATTCGAGAATTTACGAAAAAAACGGGTATAACCGATTTGCACGACTATACGATATATGCGAGTTGTGAACCGTGCTTTATGTGCAGCGGCGCACCGGTGTGGCGAATATAGGGCGGCTTGTTTACGGCGCGAGCAATATCGATTTAGAGCAAATTCTCGGAAACGAGGGGTGTAATTGTTCTGAAATTGTATTTGATAATTCTTTTCGCCGTCCTCAAATTACCTCAGGCGTTTTAAGAGAAGACAGTATTGCCGTTTTAAAAGAATACTTTGCGACTCACAGGAAAGGTTAAAATTTGCAGGGCAAAATATATGCCGTGAGCCGAAATCTTAGATTTAACTAAGGCTTACGTTTTTCGACATGTACTTCTTGTATAGTCGTGGCGGCTTTTTACGGAGCCGGGCTTATTGAAATAAAGCTTCCCGGTAACGTAACGACTATTGAGGAATACGCTTTTAACGTTTAAAAACTAAAAAACGCGAGGGAGTTTTAATCTCATCCTCGCGCTTTTTTATGCCGTTTTTGCGTGTTTTAGGCGGCTAAATTGTTTTTACCGATTAAAGAGTCTGAATACTGATAAGGTTCGAATTGCCTACTTTTCCGTTTGGCGTGCCGGCTGTTATAACCACTTTATCGCCTTTTTTCGCTATACCGCTTTTAACCGCGCATTGTTTTGCAAAGTACAAAAGAATATCGAGAGAGGAGTATTCCTCGCTCATAACGGGGGTAACGCCCCAGGAAAGAGCAAGTTTTCTGAACGCTTTCTTATCCGTCGTCATGCCGATGATAGGCTCTTCGGGGCGGAAACGCGAAACCATTCTCGCGGTCATACCCGTTCTCGTGCAGACGACGAGCGCTTTCGCTCCGAGGTCGTGCGCAAGCGTGCACGCGGAGTGTGAGAGAGCCATCTGGTCGGAAGAAATCTCAAACGCTTCGTCCGGGATTATCTGAATATAAATTCTGTTGTGTTCGGCTTGCTCCGCGATTTTCGCCATAGCGCGAACGGCTTCTACGGGGTATTCGCCCGCGGCGGTTTCGCCTGAAAGCATAACCGCGCTTGTTCCGTCGTAAACGGCGTTTGCAACGTCGGAAATTTCCGCTCTCGTCGGGCGCTTGTTGTGAGTCATCGATTCGAGCATTTCGGTTGCGGTGATGCAACGTTTGCCTAAAATTCTGCTCATATCGATAATGTGTTTCTGAATGTTCGGAAGCTCCTCGTATGGAATCTCCACGCCGAGGTCGCCCCTTGCTATCATTACGCCGTCCGAAGCTCTTAAAATGCTTTCGAGGTTATTCACGCCCGTGCGGTTTTCTATTTTCGCGATAAGGTCTATATCCGCGCCGCCGTTTTCTGCAAGGAACTTTCTCGCCGTGTCTATATCTTCTTTGCACGAAACGAAAGAGAGAGCTATAAAATCAACCCCGCATTCGATGCCGAAAAGAAGGTCTTTTTTGTCCTGCTCGGATAAAAAGTCAAGCTTTAAATGCTTGTTGGGGAAGAACATGCTTCTGTGGTCGGAAGTTTCCCCTCCTACAAGTACGGTTGTAAGAACGTCGTTGCCTTTAACTTCGTCCACTACGAAAGTCATAAGACCGTTATTCAAAAGGATTTTGTCGCCTTTCTGCATGGACTCGGCAAGGTGCTTATAGGAGACGGAAACTTTTGTTTCGTCGCCAAGAACGTCGTCCGAAGTAAAAGTGAATTTATCGCCTTTTTTCAGGGAAATTTTACCCGTTTTGTATCTGCCCGTTCTGAACTCCGGACCTTTGGTGTCGAGCATTATCGGAAGGGGAATTCCGCGCTCTTCTCTGAGTTTTTTGACTATGTTGATTTTTTTCAGTTGTTCTTCGTGCGTCCCGTGGGAAAAATTAAGGCGACAAACGTTCATTCCGGCGTCGTACATTGCCGAAATAACTTCTTCCGTATCGCTGGCGGGCCCTAAAGTGCATACGATTTTTGTTTTTTTCATACAGTTTTTTGTTGCTCCGTAAAATTTATAACTCGTTTATTATATAAAAAAATTGTCCGGAACGCAAGAAAATATAAAGAATACGGCTATATTCTTGTGTAAAATTTTCGTAAACCGTAACGCTACGGGGCAACTCCGTCATTTTGTTCTCACGGTAACTTCGCCGCCGATAAGCTCGATTACTTCGCCGTCGTCAGTTTCCGCTATCAATTCGCCGTTATCGCCTATCCCTAAACATTTGCCCGAATGCCGTTCGTTTTGTTTAATCCATTCGATGTTTTTACCTGTGAGGTAGGAATGGCTTTTATAGTACGAAATATGTCGATTTTGCGCGATATACGGGGCTTCCTCGAGAATTTGCGATATAATTTCGCTGACGAAAAGCTCTTTTGAAAAATCTTTTTCGTTCGGATTATTGTTTCCGAAAACGGAAGCGGCGTTTGAAATTTCGTTCGGAAAATCTTTCGTGGTAAGGTTAACTCCTATGCCGATTATAATACCGCGCGGAGCATTGCGCGCGCCGTCCAGAACGCTTTCGCAAAGTATTCCGCATACTTTTTTATCGTCTACGTATACGTCGTTAACCCATTTAATCATAGGTTTTGCGTCGGAAAATTTTTCTATCGCCTTCGAAACGCAAACGGCGGCGAGGGGGGTGAATTTTATAATGTCTGAAAAATCGAAATTCCCTCCGACGAACAGTGAAAAGTACACCCCTGTTTTGTCCGGCGAATAGAAGTTTCTGTTCAGTCTGCCTTTGCCCGCGGTCTGGCAGTCGGCGGTTATGAGAAGAGGGTAGGACGAGTCGCGATTTCTGCACGCTTCCGCAACGCGTACGTTTGTGGAATCGGTAATAGTAAGGCATATAGTTTCGGGAAAGTAAAGCCCGCTTAGTCCTTTGCCCGACAGATTGTTTTTTATATACGCATCGAGTAATTCTTTGTTCATATCATTATTATATATCTTTGTTTATCCGAGGTCAAGCGAGGAGGACTGCAAGCGAAAAATTCACGTCCGGGAGAAACGAACAAACGAGAGTAGGGGGAAAAGCCTTGCGCCCGGCAGCCACGGCGAAAGCTTCTATGTAACTTCAGCTTTAGAAAACCGTGCCGAAATATTTACAATAAGTCTTTTATCCCTACGCTTATGTTGCGCCGCAATAGGTTAATTCCGCCGAAAACGGTAGGAATTTATGCGCAAAATAAATGTAAAAATAGAAAATAAATCACATTTGCAATGCAACTATGCGTAAAACAAACAAGAAAAATGTCGAAAATTGCATAAAAAATCCGAAATAATCTAAAAAAACTGTTGTTATTTTCAAAAATATATGATATGATATATTAGGTTGAAAAAATACGAGGCGTGCAAAGGCTCGCGCTCGGTTACTTTTTAAAATACCACGGAGGGTTAAAATGACGAAACATGTAAGGGTACCGTTCAACGGTACTAAGGAACAGGAGGAAAAACTCAATAAAATTTTAAAGAGTTTGAAGAACGTTCCCGGCGCGCTGATGCCGGCGCTTCAGCAGGCTCAGGAAATTTACGGGTATCTTCCTATGGAAGTGCAGGAAACGATTGCGGACAAGCTCGGGCTTTCGCTTGCGGAAGTTTACGGAGTCGCAACGTTCTACTCGCAATTTACGCTTGTTCCCAAGGGAAAAGTTCAGATAGGCGTCTGCCTCGGCACGGCGTGCTACGTTAAAGGTTCGGGAGACGTTTATGCGGAGTTGCAAAAGCTTCTCGGCGTGGAAAGCGGCATTACCGAAGACCTTATTTACTCGCTCGACGCCACGAGATGTATCGGGTGTTGCGGCTTGGCTCCGGTTATGACGATAAACGGCGACGTTTACGGAAAAATAACCAAAGATCAGGTAGCGGGTTTGCTTGCGAAATATAAGGAATAAGGGGGTAAAAAAATATGAATATCAACGAATTAAACGCGATAAAAGAGCGCGCGCTCGCTTCGATGGGCCCCCGCGAAGCAGATCATAACCTGAAAGACATACAGGAACGCACCGTTCTCGTATGCGGAGGAACGGGCTGTACTTCCGGCAAATCGAAAATCATTTTCAAAGAGTTTAAAGAAGAAGTCGCAAAAGCGGGGCTTACCGGAAAAGTTCACGTTATAATGACCGGCTGTTTCGGACTTTGTGCGTTAGGTCCCGTCGTAATCGTATATCCCGAAGGCGCGTTCTATTCTCAGCTTTCGCCCGAACACGTTCCGGAAATCGTGGAAAGCCACCTTTTAAACAATAAAGTTCTCACTCAGTATTTATATAAGGAAACGGTTAAGGAAGAGGGCGTTATTAAGGCTCTTGCCGAAACCGATTTCTACAGAAAGCAACATCGTCTCGCTCTTCGCAACTGCGGCGTTATCGATCCGGAAAACATTGACGAATACATAGCTCGCGACGGTTATCGCGCGTTATATAAGGTATTAACGTCGATGTCGCAGGACGACGTGGTTAACGTAATGCTCGCTTCCGGGCTTCGCGGCAGAGGCGGCGCGGGCTTCCCGACGGGAAGAAAATGGATGTTCGCAAAGGCGTCCAAGGCAGATAAAAAGTTTGTTCTTTGCAATGCGGACGAGGGCGATCCAGGTGCGTTTATGGACAGATCCGTTCTCGAAGGCGATCCCCACGCGGTTCTCGAAGCGATGGCGATAGCGGCTTATACGATAGGTTCGGATCAAGGTTATATCTACGTCCGCGCGGAATATCCTATCGCCGTTCAACGTTTGCAGATAGCCATAAAACAGGCAAAAGAATACGGTCTTATCGGCAAAAACATATTCGGCACGGATTTCTCGTTCAACGTAGAAGTTCGCCTCGGCGCGGGCGCGTTCGTATGCGGCGAAGAAACCGCCCTTATGGTCTCCATAGAGGGTAATCGCGGCGAACCCAGACCGAGACCTCCTTTCCCGGCAGTAAAAGGACTTTTCGCAAAGCCTACTATTCTAAACAACGTGGAAACGTACGCTAACGTCGCTCAGATTATACTCAACGGGGCGGAATGGTTTGCTTCGATGGGCACGGAAAAGAGCAAGGGCACGAAAGTATTCGCGCTCGGCGGAAAAATCACGAACACCGGCTTGGTGGAAGTGCCTATGGGTACGACTCTTCGCGAAATCGTAGAAGAAATCGGCGGCGGCATTCCCCACGGAAAGAAATTCAAGGCCGCGCAGACGGGCGGTCCTTCCGGCGGCTGCATACCGGCGGAGAAGATGGACGTTGCCATCGATTACGACAACCTTATCGCAATCGGTTCGATGATGGGTTCGGGCGGACTTATCGTTATGGACGAAGACAACTGTATGGTAGACATAGCCAAGTTCTTCCTCGAGTTCACGGTGGACGAGTCATGCGGCAAATGTACTCCTTGCCGTATAGGAACAAAACGTCTTTACGAGCTTCTTACAAAGGTAACCAACGGAACGGCTACGATGGAAGATCTCGACAAGATGGAAGAACTTTGCAAATATATAAAAGAAAATTCTCTCTGCGGACTCGGTCAGACCGCTCCCAACCCCGTTCTTTCGACTCTTCGCTATTTCAGAGACGAATACGTGGCGCACGTAGTAGAAAAACGTTGCCCGGCGGGCGTATGCAAGAAGCTTGTAAATTACTCGATAATCGCAGACAAGTGTAAAGGTTGTACGGCTTGCGCGAGGAAGTGTCCGGTAAGCGCGATAAGCGGTGCGGTAAGGGAAGCGCACGCGATAGACAAAGCGAAATGTATCAAGTGCGGCGCATGTATCGCTACTTGTAAGTTCGGCGCTATCGTAAAAGGCTAAGGGGAGGAAAGAACGATGATAAATCTTAAAATTAACAATATTCCCGTTCAGGTAGAAGAAGGAACGACTATTCTTCAGGCGGCTAAATCGATAGGTATAAGAATTCCCACTCTCTGCTATATGAAAGAGATTAACGCTATCGGTGCGTGCCGCATATGCGTTGTGGAAGTAAAGGGCGCAAGGGCGCTTGTAGCCGCGTGCGTTTACCCCGTAAAC
The DNA here is from genome assembly GCA_022768945.1 of Christensenellaceae bacterium. Lineage (GTDB taxonomy): Bacteria > Bacillota > Clostridia > Christensenellales > Borkfalkiaceae > RGIG3732. Next base: position 7,639 of record JALEKY010000045.1, read on the forward strand.
GAGGGTATGGAAGTGTTTACGGATACTCCTAAGGTAAGGGCTTCGAGAAAAACCACACTCGAACTCATTCTTTCGGATCACAATATGTCCTGCCTTTCCTGCGAGCGCAGCACTCACTGCGAGCTTCAGGACCTTTCGTACGAATACGGTTGCGATATGAACCGTTTTCAGGGCGAAAAGCATATGACCGAAAAGGAAACTTCTACCGAATACCTCGTTCGCGACAATTCCAAGTGCGTGCTTTGCCGTCGTTGCGTTGCGGTATGCCGTAAAGTTCAGGAAGTAGGCGTTATAGGTCCTATGAAACGCGGATTTAAAACTCAGATAGGTTGCGCGTTCGAAAGCGACCTCGTAAACAGTCCGTGCGTCGCGTGCGGTCAGTGTATCAACGTTTGTCCGACGGGCGCGCTTCACGAAAAGGAAGAAATAGACGTCGTTCGCGCCGCGCTTGCAGATCCCGAAAAAATCGTAATCGCAGGTCCCGCACCCGCTGTAAGAGCCGGTCTCGGAGAGGAATTCGGCTATCCGATGGGCACCAACGTAGAGGGTAAAATGGTTACCGCTCTTCGTATGCTCGGTTTCGATAAGGTGTTCGACGTAAACTTCGCCGCAGACCTTACCATTTTGGAAGAGGCTAACGAGCTTCTCGACAGAGTGAAGAACGGCGGAGCGCTTCCGATGTTCACTTCGTGTTCACCCGGCTGGATAAGATACCTCGAATATTATTACCCCGAACTCATTCCTAATCTTTCCACGTGTAAGAGTCCGCAGCAGATGTTCGGCGCGGTGGTAAAGACGTATTATGCGGAAAAGCTCGGAGTCGATCCCAACAAGCTTTTCGTCGTTTCGATAATGCCGTGTACGGCTAAAAAGTTCGAAAAAACGAGAAAGGGGGAATCCGCCGCGGGTATCCCGGATATAGACGCCGTTCTCACTACGAGAGAGCTTGCAAAAATGATTAAACAAAACGGCATTCTGTTCAAAGAACTCAAAGACGGCGAACTCGACGCGCCTCTCGGAATGTACACCGGCGCGGGCGTTATTTTCGGCGCGACGGGCGGAGTTATGGAAGCGGCTCTTCGCACGGCGGTTGAAACGGTTACCGGCAAGGACGCGGATAATCTCGAATATAAAAAGGTTCGCGGAACCAAGGGCATAAAGGAAGCAGCTTACGATATAGACGGGCTTAACGTAAAAGTAGCGGTCGCGTCGGGTATATCCAATGCCAAAAAGATTTGCGAAAAGGTCGTTTCCGGCAAGGGCGATTATACGTTCATAGAAATTATGTGTTGCCCCGGCGGTTGCGTGAACGGCGGCGGTCAGCCGATTATGTCGAGCGTGACGAGAGAAAACGTCGACTACAAGGCTCTCCGCGCAAGCGTTCTGTATAAAGCGGATAAAAACGCAAAACTAAGAAAGAGCCACGACAACCCGGTGGTCAAAGAGCTTTACGATACGTTCCTCGGTAAGCCCGGCAGCCACAAGGCTCACGAAATTCTCCACACCGAGTACGAGGCGAGAGAGCGTTATAAAAAATAACCCGAAAAAACAGTAATAAAAAACGAGAAGTTTTCTTTTTCGAAAGCTTCTCGTTTTTTTTCGGCAGGTACGGAGAAAAACGCTCGTAACACTATATGTCAATATTTCGTAGTTTTCGTTAAATCGTCTTTTTTTTAGTAAAGTTGTTTTTTCGGGCGAGTTCGGGTTGAAAAACTCAGATAGAGCTGTATTTTTTATATAGTTGTAGGGTGGTTTTATTATTTCGACACGACTGAAACGGAGGGAACGACTGTAATATTTGTGAAATAATAACAGTTAAATTCGCAAAAAAACAGGTGTGATAATATTTTTCAGAGAAAACCAAATAAACCTTAAAAAAATACTTGACTTTTTTAAGCGACTTTAATATACTTAAGATTAAATTAAGATTTTTTATAATAAACACTATAAGTCAATAAAAGAACAGAAAAGATTGTATAATCTTAATTATGTCGTGCTAATGATTTTATGCCAAACGATATAAAAATCCGTTATGACGGGTATAAAATTTATTTATATCAGAGTTCCATAAAAAACACCCGGCAGAAAGGCGGGACGGCAGAGTAAAAGACGAGGAAAATCCGATAACGGTCGGGTTTTGCCGTGTGGACAATAAAACGACTAAAAGTTAACACAATAAATAACAAAAACTGGAGGTATTTTATGAAGAAGTTTACAGTATCGGTTTTATCCGTTCTCGCTATCGTAATGCTTTGCGCGTTCGGTATGTCTTGTAAAGATAAATCCGAAACGGATTTTTCCGTCGTGAACGGAGTTTATTCGGCTCAAACCGCCACGGGTGAATATCGTATGACGATCAACGGCGCGAGCTTCGTATGGAAAACGGATTCCGAACAAGTGGGTATCGTTTCTTTTGAAGACGGAAAATGGTTTTTCAAATTCGACGCAGGCAAGAATAATGCAGAGGCTACGTTTGAAAACAATATGCTTGCGTTTACATATGCGGGAAAGAACTATTCATTATATAAAGAAATAGAGTTTACCGTATCTTTCGTCGCGGACGGAAAAACCGAAACGCAGACGGTTATCAACGGAAGAAGAGCGACGAAGCCCGCCGATCCCGAGAAAAGCGGCTTTGCTTTCGTCGGGTGGTATAATACGTCCGATTACAAAACTCTTTACGATTTCAACACCGTAATTACCGGCGATAAAACGGTTTACGGACGTTTTACAGAGGCTTCTTCGGATAATCGCGAATACTCGGCTTCGTTCTACGACGGAAAGGGAAATCTCGCTTTCATGAGAACTACTACTGGCGGCAGACTGTTCGACGTATCCGAACTTTCGGTTTCGGGTAAAACCTTTGTCGGTTGGTGGATAAGCGATTATCAGAATAAAGAGAAACTCACCTGCAAGTACGAGGGAGAGGTTTTAAACGCAAACACGAATTTCTACGCCGTTTACGCGGAAGACAACGCGCTCGCGCCGAGCGTTAAAAACGGTCGTATAAGCTGGACTTCTGCCGGTGTGAACAAAAACTATTCTATTGCGATTATAGCTCCGGACGGCACGAAAACTACTTCGAACACAGGAAGTACAAAATACGATTACGACTTTTCCAAGGCAAAAGCCGGCGACTATACGGCGGAAATTACCGTAGACGGAAAAACTTACAGGGCATACTATAAAAACAAAGCTCTTGCCAGAGTGAGCGAATTCCGCTTAGCGGATACTTTCGTTCTCAGCTTTACGCCCGTAGAACACGCCGAAAAGTACTATATTACCGTTAAATGCGGCAATTCCGAGCATAATCATACGCGCGTCGATAACGGTGCCTCCACCTACTATAACTTTATAAATTGCGAAATGTCTTCGCTGGGAATTTCGTTCGTCGTAGAGGCGGAAGCGAGCGGATATGCAAATTCCGTATCCGATGAGTTTGTAGTCAAAAGAGATTTGACTTCTGCCGAAGGGCTTACCGTAAATGCCGAAACGGACGAACTTAGCTGGAAAGCCGTTCAAAACGCCACAAATTACGTTCTCGAAATAACGGCTTCGGGCAGCACGGAAACCGTTAGCGTAGGCAATGCGACCAAGTATTCGCTCAAAACCTACAATCGCGGAAGCATAACGATAAAAGTAACAGCTAAGGCAAGGGGATATAACTCCGCCGAAGCCGCGACCGTTACTTACGACAAAAAGCACATAGCAACGCCGGAAGACGTTAAAATCGCGGGTAAAACGGTTACGTTTAAGGCAGTAGACGGCGCGAAGAGCTACGTTGTAAAAACAGGCAATACGACAAAGACCGTTGCCGGAGGCACGGGTACGATTACGTTTACGCTTTCCGACGACTGTTTTGCGAACGGCGACGGGTTATATGCCGTATCCGTAAAAGCCGTTGCCGATAAACCGGAAAACGATTCCGTTTATTCGGACGAAACGTTGATAATCGTAGGAGACAACATCTCCACCACGGCTACGGTTAATTACGAAAAAGGAAAACTGAGCTGGACTTCGGTAGCAAACGCAAAGGGATATAAGGTATTCGTAAACGGAGAGGAAGTCGTTTCCATATCCGCAGATAAGTCCGAATGCGAATTGACGTTTACTTCAGACGGTCAGAATAACATAGAGGTATTCTATCTCAACGCAAGGGGAGACAGAAAGACTCTCGCTTCCGCGAGCGTAACCGTATACGCGGTTTCGTTTAACGCGAACGGCGGCTCGCCCGTGCAAACGCTTTATCTCGTTACGGGCGATGAGTTAACCCTCCCCGAAACGATTTACAGAGGATATGAATTCCTCGGTTGGTACAACGCTCCTTCAGAGCAGGCGGGGATTAAGTACGAGGACGGCATTTTCGATGACGAAAACGACGTTACTCTTTACGCCGCATGGAAGACGAAAGAATACAAGGTTGATTTCAATCTCGGCGGGGTAGAGGATGAAACGGTTACCGAAACGACAGTTGCTTTCGGTTCGGCATATACCGTGTGCGTTCCGGGAATCGAAGCTAACCCCGATAAAACAAAGAGGTTCGGCGGTTGGTTCTCTTTGCCGAACGGCGAAGGCACGAGGTATACGGACGAACTCGGTCGCAGTTACGGCGTTTGGGATTACGACGAAGACGGAAGAACTTTCTACGCCGTATGGTACACGGCGTTCGAATTTTACGAAATAGACAACGCTACCGCGTATTCCGTAACGGGCGGCATGGAAGCGTCGCTGTTCGTATCTCTTACAATACCTTCGACTTATAACGGAAAGCCCGTTACCACGGTCGAGGGAAGCGCGTTCCGGGGCTGCACCGGACTTGAAGAAGTAAATATTCCCGACACGATAAAACTTATCGAAACGGGTACCGCGTTCACAAGCTGTACTTCGCTTAAAAACGTTAATATTATAGCAACGGAAAGCAAGGATAAAGGATTATACAGCTCGATCGACGGCGTTTTGTTCTATGCGAATGAATACAATGGTTTCGAAATCAAGTTCTTTCCGACTGGTAGAACGGGCGAATACGTAATCCCCGACGAAGTAGAAACCATTCCGGTAGGCGTTTTCAAAAATTCTAAAATCTCGGGAGTGGTGATTCCTGCAAACGTTACGTCGATAAACTCTCAGGCATTCTACTACAGCAGAAATCTTACGCGCGTTGCATTCGAAAAAACGCCCGCAGGTAAAGAAGAAAAGGCTCTTGCCATAAGCGCGGATGCATTCAAATCCTGCACCGCTCTTACCGAAATAACGTTACCTTCGCGTATTTCTTCTTTCGACGGCAAGATGTTCTATCTCTGCAACTCGCTCGCAAAAGTCAATATAGACGGAGCGGGTGGCGAATATACGTCCAAAGACGGCGTAGTATGCAATAAAGACGGCACGACGATTATCTACTGTCCCGCGGGCAGAACGGGCAAATACACAATTCCTTCGGGCGTAGGAAGCGTTGGCGAAAGCGCTTTCGCAAGCGTGAGAATTACGAGCCTCGAAGTACCCGGTTACGTTTCCGAAATAGGCAAGGAAGCGTTCAGATCCTGCTATTACTTGAGACAAATAGACTTCACAGGCGTCGAGAACGATATGGATTTAAAGATAGGCGAATCCGCATTCTACGGTTGTACCGCTCTTAAATCGCTTACGTTGCCCGTAAATCTCGTTGAACTCGGAGCTCATGCGTTCGGCGGCATTTCCGCGCTTACCGAAGTGACCGTAAACAGCGGGAAGGTCAATTTCGCAAATGCGGCTTTCGGAACGGCGGAAACTTCTCCGAGATATTACGTGCAAAGGCTCAATATAGGAGCTAAGCTCGAACTTATAGACATCAACGGCGTATTCGGAGGGTTGGTTCTCGACGTGGTTAACGTAGACGAAAGAAACCCGAATTACACGGTAGTGGACGGCGTTATATTCGATAAAAGCGTAACGGCTATCGTTTATTACCCCAACGGAAAAACAGGCGATTACGTATTGCCGGAAACTATCGCGAAGATAGGCGCTAACGTATTCGCAAACAAATCGCTTAAAAAGATTACGATAGGCGCGAACATCGTGGAAATCGGCTCGGGCGCGTTCGAAAACTGTAAGTATCTTACCGACGTCGTATTCGAAGCGGGAGATAAACCTCTCACGATAGGGGATAATGCGTTTGCCGGCAGCGCAATAATAAGCGCGAATTTGCCTGCGAGAGCGGTTGCCCTCGGCTCGGGTGCGTTCGCAAACTGTATAAAGCTCGTATCAGTAACCGTTCCCGCCGGCGTAAAGGAAATTAAACAAGACGCTTTCAACGGCTGCGAAAAGCTTTTCTCGGTCACTATTAAAGAGGGCGTTACAAGCATAGAGGTAGGCGCGTTCGCAAACTGCGCGTCGCTCGTAAGCGTAAGTCTTCCGTCTACGGTAGTTACTCTCGGCACGGAAGAAGGTTTGATGACCGTATTCTCGATGTGTCCCTCTCTTGAAACCGTTACGATAGCCGACGGAAACGCGAAATATACCACGCTTGGCGGCGTTATTTACGAAAAGAACGAACAAGGCAAGCTCGTTTCGCTCGTTTACTGCCCGATACAGAATACTACCGCCGACGGAACTTACACGGTGCCCGGCAGCGTAGAATACGTGTTTGCTGGTGCGTTCGCTTCAAACAACGGTATAGCGAAGGTTGCTTTTGCTTCGTCCGAGAACGGAATTCAATTCGGCAAAAAGGTTTTCGACGGTTGTACAGGTCTTACGGAAGTAGTTCTTCCCTCCGGCATTACGGTTATCGTCGAGTCTTTGTTTGAAAACTGCTCGTCGCTCGAAAGCATCGTAATTCCGAACACGGTAACGTCTATCGAGCTAAGCGCGTTCCGTATGTGCTCTTCGCTCTCTTCGGTTATTTTCGAAAACGGCGGTACGGAAGAGCTTAAACTCGCAGACGGTAAACAGGCGGGCACGCCTCCTTCTTACAGCGGTATTTTCTCGGGCTGTATATCTTTAAAGACGTTAACGCTCCCCGAAAGAACGACGTATATCGGCAATTACGCGTTCAGCGTTACGGACAACACCGGCGATCCTCAGGACGATTCGAGACAAACGGGCTTGACCGTTCTCAATCTCCCCGCAACGCTTAAAACCATAGGCATAGGGGCTTTCCAGTACAGTAATTACCTTACTACGGTAAATATAGCGAGCGGAAGCAAGCTCGAAACGATTTCGAACAACGCGTTCCAATACTGTTACGTTCTCGATGCGATTAACTTGCCCGCAAGCCTTAAAACCATAGGAAACAACGCGTTCGCCAACGCAAAACTTCTCAAAGAGGTGACGTTCGGGGAGAATTCCCAGCTTACTTCTATAGGTACGGGCGCGTTCAACGGCTGTTTGGATTTGAAGTCGATAGAAATTCCCGCATCGGTAAAAACGATAGGGAATAATGCGTTCAAGAACGCGAAGAGGCTCGCTTCCGTAACTTTCGAAGAAGGCTCCGAGATAACAAGCATAGGCAATAACTCGTTTGATTCCACGGCGATTACAGAGTTTTCGTTCCCCGAAACTACCGGTTCGCTCACGGCGGGTAATTCGTTGTTCAACGCGTGCGTTAAACTTAAAAAGGTTTATATTTCCAAAAACGTAACCAATCTGGCAAAGGCTTTCAACTCTTGCGGAAGCATAACGGAAATAACCGTTTCCGCAGACCATGCGAGCGCGAAAGTAACCGACAATATGCTTACGAGTACCGACGGTCGCAATATTTACTACGTACTGCCGGGTGCCGAAAGCAGTACGTTCAAGGTTGCGAACGGGGTGGAAATCATAGGCTCTTACGCGTTCGCGAATAAGGACGACATAACGAAAATAGTTATTCCCGCGTCTGTAAAAACCATCGATACGTACGCGTTCAGCGGTTGTACCGCTCTTGAAGAAATAGAATTCGAAAGCGGCAGCGAATTGTCCAAAATAAACAATTACGCGTTCAATAACTGTTCTTCGCTTAAATCGATAACCTTGCCCGAAGCGGTTACTTCGCTCGGCACTTACGTGTTTGCCGGTTGCTCGAGTCTTACTTCCGTCGAATTCGGCTCAAGATTCAAAACTTTAGGTCAGAACGATTTCCGTAATTGTACTTCGCTTAAATCTATAACTCTGCCCGCAGGTGTTACGGCTTTGCCTAACTATCTGTTCTACGGTTGTTCCGCGCTTACCGACGTGAAATTCAAGGGTATAGTTACTACGATCGGCAATTTCTGTTTCGAGAATTGCACATCGCTTGTTTCGTTCGAAATTCCCGAAAGCGTTAAGAAACTCGGCTCGCCCACGCTGAATAAGCAAGGTTACGTATCCGGTTCGGGCGGCGTATTCAAAGGCTGTACGAGTTTGAAAACGGTAAAACTCCCGAGCAGTATGACTGCAATAGCTCCCGAGATGTTCAAAGGGTGTAGCGCGCTCGAAACAATAGAAATTCCGAAAACGATGAAAGCCATCGGCTACAGCGTGTTCGAGGGGTGTGAAAGCCTTAACAATATAAAGATACCCGCGGGCGTCGTACTCGGCGGATCTTTGAATTCGCCTACGAGCAACTGCGCGGTATTCAAAAACTGCACGAGTCTTTCGAATATAACTTTCGAAAGCAACATAGTTATGGTCGGCAAAGAAATGTTTTACGGGTGCAAATCGCTTAAATCTTTCAATGCCAAAGGCTATACGATAATAGGCAATAACGCGTTTGCCGGTTCTGGATTGGAGTCGTTCATCATACCTTCCGGCGTGGTTAACGTTGCGCAAGGCGCGTTCTCAGACTGCGTAAACCTCGGGAACGTAACGATTCCCGCTTCGGTAAAAACGATAGGAACGAGAGTATTCAGCGGCTGCACGAGCTTATCTTTAACGCTCGACGCAAGCAACCCCTACTTCTACGAAGAAAACGGTATGATTATTAACGGCACGAACGACACTCTCGTGTTTATTCCGTCCGACGTTACGGGCGAAATAGTAATCCCCGAGGGTATAATCATTTCCGATTACGCGTTCGAGGGCGCATACGGCGTTACCGGGATTTCTTTAGCTTACTCCGTTGCGACAAAGATAAACAAGTACGCGTTCTATAACTGTGCGTCGCTCGAAGAAGTAGTATTACCCGAAACGGTTACCGCTATAGAGCAGAACGCGTTCGACGGTTGTGCGTCGCTTACTTCCGTAAACATTCCCGCAAGCGTCGTTTCGATAGGCGCGAGAGCTTTCAACGGCTGTACGTCTCTTACGGGCATAATCATTCCCGAAACGGTAACATCCGTAGGGCAGGCTGCGTTCTACGAAGCTACGGGGCTTAAAAACGTAGTGTGGTCGAGCGCGGCAGCCACTGTTCCGAATATGGCGTTCCAAGGCTGTGAAACGCTCGAAAGCGTAACGCTTCCCGAAGGCGTAACCGCTATTTCCGCGAACGCGTTCAACGGCTGTGCCGCGCTTACTTCGATAACTCTTCCTTCGACGTTGAAAACGATAGAAAGCAAGGCGTTTGCTTACAGCGGACTTACAAGGGTTGTTATCCCCGCGGGCGTTACCTCGATAAGCGGCGGAGCTTTTCTCGGCTGCGATATTTCCGAACTTGTTTTCGAAAAAGGTAACGAAGAATTTACGACCGACGAAAAGGGAATGGTTTACAATAAAAAGCGCGAATTGATTTATTGCCCGAATACCGTCGCGGGAGAAATCGTCCTTGAAAAAGGCGTTTCTCTCGGCTCATACGCGTTCGAAAACTGCAAGAACGTAACGAAAATCGTTCTTCCCGAAGGGTTAAAGAAGATACCCGAAGGCGCGTTCTTCGGTTGCGCTTCGCTTACGAGCATAGTAATACCCGACAGCGTTACAACGCTCGGAGCTTCGGTATTCGAGGGTTGCGCGGCTCTTTCGTCCGTAACGTTCGGCTCCGGTTTAATAAGCCTGACCGCTTCTATGTTTAAAGGATGCACGGCTCTTTCGTCCGTAACCCTTCACGACGGCATAACCAATGTAGCCGCTACGACTTTCGACGGTTGCGTGCTGGAAGTGAAAGTTCCTTACGAAAACGAGAGCAAGCTTCCTTCCGGACTTGCAAAACTTGCTGCCATGGAGGGCGTAATCGTAGTTTATCTCGGATAAAAGCCGTCTTTACGGCGTGTTTAAGCGCCGCCGACTTAACAAAATAAACGCGAACGCAAAGACAAACCCGTTTCGCTTTTTTCGGGCGAAGCGGGCAGTTGCGTTTTAAGAAATAACAAAAAAGGAAACGGTTAAATGGAAGTTAAAAGCATTTTAAAGAAATACCGTTTAAAATTGACTGCCGAGGCTGTTGTAAAAGCCGCGGCCTTCGGCGCTATTTTCGGGTTTGTTGCTCTGTTATGCTTCGAATTTGCAGCCTGGATGTACGGATACAAAGAGTATTGGCTGGGTTTAATCGCATTTTTCGGCATAACGATTATTACGGGTGCGGCGGCGTTTTTTCTGAAATTCCGTCCGTCCGCGAAAAAAGTAGCGCAAAGACTCGACGAACTCGGTCTCGAAGAGAGAGTTATCACTATGACCGAGTTTGAAAACGAACAATCGGAAATATACAGAATGCAGAGAGAGGAAACGGTAAAAACCCTTAAAAACAACGGGATTACCGAAAAAATACTTAAGATCGTTCTGTCTTTGCCTTGTTTGATATGTCTTATCGTTTCGGCAACTTTCGGCATAGGAATGACAACTGTATCCGCTCTTGCCGCGGCGGGAATAATAGAAGACGGCTCGTCGGTAATAGGCGGACTTGTAAATTCCGGCGAAAAAAAGAAGTACGAAGTTTCTTACGAGGTGTATTCCGGCAACGGCGACATTCTCGGTGAAATTTTTCAAGTAGTGGAAGAAGGCTCGTCTGCAACTCCCGTTATAGCGATTCCAGAGGACGGTTATGCGTTCGTTAATTGGTCCGACGGGAGCGAAAACCCTTTCAGGCTCGATAAAAACATCAGGGCGAATTTTACCTGTTACGCGGTGTTTATGCCGATTGCCGATAAAAACGGCGACGGAGACGTTCCCGGAGAAGGGGACGAACCGGACGATCTTCCCGTAGATTATAAAAAAGGCGGGAATCCCGGCGAAGAGGACGAAAGCGGCAAGCCTTCGCCCGGTGCCGGCGGCGTTTATGAAAACAACAATCAGGTTTTCGACGGCGAAACGTACTACGGCGGTCAGGTATACAAAAACGCCTACAGCGACGCCATAGAAAGAATGGCGGAAGAACAGGGCTGGACGGACGAAGAAAAAGAATTGATTAACGAGTACTTCAAAACGATAGCGAAGTAAACGACCGGAAAACAGATTCTTTTCATAAGTCGGCATATGGAGTTCATTCCGTATAGCTGATTGTTTTTGCGTGAATAAGCGGTTTTCGCCGTTATACAGAAAAGCAGGTATTTTGATATGAAATTATTGGCGCCTCTTGGACTTTTGGGGCTTATAGGAATAATAATTCTCATTATTATTTACATAATCAGACCGAATTTCCAGCAGAAAGCGATTTCCAGTACGTATATATGGAAATTAAGTCTTAAATATAAAAAGAAACGAATTCCTACAAGCAAGCTGAGGAATCTTTTACTCATACTTTGTCAGGTTCTGATTATATTTCTGTGCGCGTTTTTGCTTTCCGAGCCTAACAAGGTTTTAAAGGAGCAAACGGGTGAAAGAGAGATTATAGCCATAATCGATTCGTCCGCAAGCATGCGCACAAAAACGGACGATTACACTCGTTTTGAAAGGGCGGCGGAAAAAGTGTTGGCTCTTTCCGACGAGGTGTTTTCCGAAGGGGGTATCGTGTCCGTAATGGTTGCGGATAAAAACCCGTATTATCTTGTGCCGAGAGCCACCGCGGAAAACGGCGCGATAGTTGAGGAAAGCGTGAATAAACTCGTTTCTGACGATAAATGTTCATACGGCGTTTCGGATATAGACGGAGCCGTCGCTCTTTGCGAGGACGTTCTTACCGAAAATCCCGACGCGCAGATTTATCTGTTTACGGATAACAGATATTCTTACGTCCCGTCTTCGATAAAAGTGGAAACGATTCTCGACGACGGAGAGTGGAACGCGGGAATTCTGAACGCCTATGCGGAAGTGGAAGATAACTACTTTACGTTTTTTGCGGAAGTCGCCTGCTATGGCAGAAGCTCCGAAATAGAGGTTTCTCTGTTCGTCAGCGGAGCGAATGCGACAAATAAGTCGGACGAGGGAATTTCTGTCAAAATAACAACTCTCGTAAATTGTCCCGACGGCGTTCCTCAGACGGTCGTTTTCAGAAACGAAGATAACGCAGACAGCTATTTACAGGTCGAAAACGAGCTTGTCGTTCCGATAGAAAAGCTTTCTTCTTACCAAAGGGTATGGATTTCCGTTACCGACGAAGACTCTTTTATGGACGACAATTCCTATTACGTTTACGGCGGACAGAAAGAAGTATTGAAAGTACAGTATGCGAGTTCGTCTCCGAACACCTTCCCGTCGTCGATGGTATATGTGCTTAAAAACTATTTCGCGGAACTGTGGGATATAGACTTCGACGAAGTGAAAGCGGGTACGGAGCCTGCGACGGAAGGGTACGATTTGTATATTTTCGAACACAAAATGCCTAAAGATTTACCTACGGACGGAGCGTGTCTTCTTATAAATCCGAACGCTTCGCCGTCCGGTTCGGGCATAGCGATAGGCGGTGAAACCGATTTCAGAGGGCAGCTTGCCATGATTACGGAAGAAACGACGAACGCGGTTTTAAAAGGTGTGGACGTAAGTAAAATAGGTATAAGCAGATATGTGAAAATCGACCGTTACGACTCCGGGTACGAACAAGTCCTTTCCTGTAACGGCAGCCCCGTTTTGCTTATGAAAAACGAGGGCGCGAACAAAATAGCGATAATGGCGTTCAGTTTCCATTATTCGAATTTAAGCCTTTTGCCCGAATGGCCGATTTTGATGAAAAACATTATAAACTGCTTCTTCCCGGCTACGGTCGAACGCAATTCCTTCGAGGTAAACGAAAAAGTAACTCTGAACGCGAGGGGCGAAAAGCTTTTGGTGTCCGGCAACATAGAGGCCGAATTCGATACTTTCCCCGCCACGCTCGACCTTGATTTGCCCGGCACTTACGATTTATCGCAGACTACGTTCTTCGATAAACAAATAAGCGAAAGCATTTACGTAAGAATTCCGGCGGAAGAAAGCGATATTCGCGCCGTAAAGGACGCAATAGCCGAACCTGCGACCGTTCGCGACGACGTTGATTTTTATTATGATTTATTAGTGTATTTCGCGCTCGCGCTCGTAGTTATAGAACTGTGCGAATGGTTCTTACAGTCGCGCGACGGAATGTGAGGAGGATGAACGAATGAGTAGTTTTGCAATAGTTTTTTCATCTCCCTGGTTTCTGCTTTTTCTTATTCCGCTTGTCCTTTTAACGTTTATTCCGTATTTCGGGCTTGCGAAGAAGTTCAGAAGAACGAGAAACAGATTAACGTCTCTCGTGCTTCATCTCACGGTTGTTACTCTCAGCGTTTTCGTCCTTGCCGGAATGAGGTTCGATTATTCCGTTCCGAACGAGAAAAACGAGATAATTCTGCTTGTGGATGTATCGAATTCGGAGGAGGTTTCGGCTGAAAAAAGAGACGAATTCGTGCAGACCGTTTTAAGACAAGCAAGATACGCTTCTTACAGCGTAGGCGTGGTGATGTTCGGCTTCGACAGAATTTACGCCGTTCCGCTTACCACCGAGATAGAAGAAATCTACGACAAGTACAAAACGGCGGAGTTGCCGGATACAAGCGCAACGGATATTGCGGGCGCGCTTCTGTACGCAAAAGAATTGTTTAATAATCCGGAGTCGGGTAAAATCGTTTTGATTACCGACGGCAAGGAAACGGATAACGAAGCCGCAAGTGTAATTCGGGCGGTTTCGGCAGGCGGCGTCAAGGTGGACGTAGCGAATATTCCGTCCGCGTACGAAAAAAGCGACGTGGAAATTGTCGGCATAGAGTTTCCCGATTACCACGTTAAAGTCAACGAGGAATTCTCCATAGTAGTTAACCTTTCGTCAAACACGGACGGAAGCGCGAGTATTTCTCTTTCGGATAACGGCGAAAAGGTCGAAGCTTCCGAAATTTCCGCGGAGTTCAAAAAAGGTTCGGCACAAGTTACGCTTAAGCATAAGTTTTCTTCGTCCGGATTGCACGAGTTGAACTTCGGACTGAATTCGGCGGAAAGCACGATGAGGGAAAACGATAATTACTGTTCTTATTACTATCTGCAGCCGCATAACAAAATACTTATAGCGGATAGTAAAGACGGCGAGTCGGACGCGCTAAAAGAGCTTCTTACAGAAGAGGGCGAATTCGATATAACTATTAAGAATATTAAGAAAGACGAGTTTTTCGTAACCGCAAAGGTCGACGATCTGAGAGAATACGACCAGATTATTCTTAACAACGTAGCTAATTCGGATATGCCGCAAGGCTTCGACGCGGTTCTCGCTTCTTACGCAAAGGACTATGGCGGAGGCATATTGACCGTCGGCGGAGCAGACGACGACGGAGAAGCCCATGCGTACGTAAGAAAAGATATGGCGGGAACGGTTTACCAACAGATACTTCCCGTTCAGGCGATAGATTACACGCCTCCGAAAGGGGTAGTGATAATTATCGACCGTTCGGGTTCTATGGGTACGCTCGACGATAAAGGAATTTCTCTTCTCAAAAGAGCCACGGACGGAGCTACTTCCTGTTTGAGCGCGTTGTCGGAGCGCGATTACGTGGGTATAATGACGCTCGATTCGAAAGAAGCCGTGGTTTTACCTATGACTCCGAGAACTTTGGAAGCGGATATTCTTACCGCAATCGCTTCGATAGAAGAGGCGAACGGCGGCACGGTTTTACCCGGCGCGCTTCAGAAAGCGGGAGAGATGCTCAGAGCGGAGAAAAACGTGGATAAACGGCATATTATTCTCGTTACAGACGGGCAAACTCAGGATCAGGAGATTTACGAAAGCGTAATCAAAACAAATTACGAAAACGAAACGCAGAGTATTACGATGTCGATAGTGCTTGTAGGAAATCAAGACAACGACACCAAAATCGCAATGAGGCGCGCTGCGGAAGAACTGGGCCACGGCAAACTTTACGACGTAACGGATACTTCAACTATAGAAAGGGATATGCGCGAGGACTTAAAAGTTCCTCAAATAACCGAATACAACCCGGAAACGTTCAACCCGATAGTTTACAACGCGGCTTCTCAACTTTTCAACGGCGTAGAATACGGCGGGGAAGAGGGCGGATTGAAAATGAATTGCACGCTCGACGGTTTCTTCGGCGTTAAACTTAAAAAGAACGCTGAGCTTATTCTTGCGGGAGAATACAACGTTCCGCTGTACGCTCAGTGGAAATACGGAAAAGGGTACGTAGGCAGCTTTATGTGCGACCTTAACGGCGTATGGTCTTCTTCGTTTATGAGCGATGCGGGAGGAAAGAGGTTTATACGCAACGTAGTTGAAAATCTGATGCCTGTAGAAGATATAAGACCTAACGGTATAGACGCCGAATTTATAGAAAAGAACTACACTAACAGAATCGACGTGTATGCGGGACTTAAAAAGGGAGAGTATATTTCGGGTAAAATAATAAGTCTTTCGAAGGACTCCGGCTTCGAGATTTCACTTAACGAAATTACGACGGAAGAGTCTAAAACGCTTAACCCGGGTTGTTACGTGAATTCTGCTTTTGCCGCCGCGAACAATTACAGCAAGAGCGAATTCGTAATCAAGGAAAGCGGAACGTACAAAATCGTGCTCGAAAGGCGTAACGCCGCGGGCGACGTTCTGGAAACGAGAGAGTTTTACAAGGCTTTCGCCTATTCGAAAGAATATGACGTTGCAGGCTACAATGAGGAAGATATTCCCGAAAAAGTTTCCTTCTGGGCGGGAAAAGGCAAGGGCAAAGTAATAGCGGATGCGGAAGATCCGGTGGAGATATTCGAAAGTTTCGAAACGGATTTACACAGATCATTCGATCCGAGGACGTTGTTTTTGATTATCGCAATAGCATTGTTCCTTTGCGATATAGCCGTGCGTAAGTTCAAATTCAAATGGCCGCACGAGCTTATAAGAGATTACAGAGAAAAGAAAAATGATAACAAACGCGTTTAACAATTCCCGCAGAAGCGGGCGCATTTCAATAATAAGACGGAGGACGAAGCGGTGAAAAAAATTTGTTTGCTTTTCGCTATATTGTCGGTTTCGCTTGTGTGCGCGGCGTTGGCGTCCTGTAGCAACGGTACGTTGAACGTCCCGACGAATATAGTTACGGAAGACGACACGCTTATTCTGACCTGGTCGTCCGACGAGAATGCGAAGAACTATTCCGTGAGCATAACGAACGCGGAAACCGGCGAGGAAGAAATTCACGCCGCGCGCAAGGCATCGTACGACCTGTCCAAACTGTCGGAAGGGGATTACGACATAAAAATCAAAGCCGTGGGCGACGGAAAGGCGTATAAGGATTCCGATTGGTCGGAAGTGAAAAACTTTCATAAATTCTACGAGACGGGCTGTTTTTACACTCTCGTTAAAAACAAAACGGAATACGAGCTGACTAAAGTCGGTTCGGCTTCAAAAGAGGTCGATATAGAATCGTATTATAGGGGGAAACCCGTAACGGCTATTGCCGAGGCTGCTTTCAAGGGGAGCGGAAGAATAGAAGCCGTAACTATAGGCGATAATATCACGTCTGTAGGCGACAGCGCGTTTTATAACTGTTCGAGGCTTACGAAAGCGACTCTTCCCGATTCGCTGACCTATCTCGGCGTGTCGGCGTTTCAGTCGTGCAGAGCTCTTACTTCGGTAAATATTCCCAAAAGCATTACCGTGTTAAGCGATTACGTTTTCGCATATTGCCGTTCGCTTACGCTCGTAGAAATTCCCGCAAACGTAACGTCCGTAGGCAATTCCGCGTTTTCCGATTGTTCGGCTCTTACTTCGGTCGTTATTCCGGACGGCGTTAAGGAAATAGGCGAATACGCGTTTTCTTCCGCAACGTCGCTCCTAACCGTAAAAATCGGCAAAAACGTAGAAACTATCGATAAAAACGCATTTTGCAAGTGCAGCGCGCTTAACGAAATAGAGTTTTCTTCGAAGGGCGCGCTTAAAACGCTTGGCGAATTCGCTTTTTCGGAATGCTTAGAAATTTCCGAAATAAATCTGCCGGACGGCGTTGAGGACGTAGGTTACGCGTGCTTCTACAAGTCGGAAAAGCTCGATAGCGTTTCGCTTCCGGATACGGTAAAACACGTCGGCGCGTTCGCGTTTACTCTTACTAAATTCTTTAACGACGCGCTTGACGGAGGGGAAACGTTCGTTTACGCCGATAAATGGCTTGTTTATTGCAATCAGAACAAGTTAAAGGAAATGACGTCGCTTACGCAGGATATGCTTAAAGACGGGGTGTACGGCATAGCGGACAACACGTTTGAAGGAGCGGTGAAGCTTTTAAATGCAAGTATTCCCGCATCGGTTAAAGTAATAGGTCGGTACGCTTTTTCGCAGTGCTCTGAACTGTGGAAGATAGAAACGTCCGATTACAGCGTCGAAAGAATAGACGATTACGCTTTTTTCTTCTGTGAAAAACTTAAAAGCGTAGTTTTCGCCGGCGGACTTAAGTCGATAGGCGCGTACGCGTTTTACGGTTGCGCTCTTCTCGATAATACAACGTCCGGCAGTTCGATTATTCCCGACACTGTGACTTCAATAGGAACTTTTGCGTTCAGGAAAACGGCGCTTTGGAATAAACCGGTAAAAGGCGTGGTTTATGCGGGTAACTGGGCGGTAGGCTACGCCGATTTGTGTCCCACGAACATACAGATAAAAGAGGGCACGTCGGGTATTTCCGATTACGCGTTTTACAGTTGCACGGCGATGAAAACCATATCCGGGCTGTCCTCGGTCAAATACATAGGCAGAGCCGCTTTTTACGGCTGCTCAGATCTCGCTTCCGTAGCTCTTAACAGAAACTTAAGAGAAATAGACGATTATACTTTTTACGGCTGCGTTTCGTTGACGGACGTAAGTCTTCCGATAAGACTCCGGTCGATAGGCAGGTCGGCGTTTTATAAGTGCTCGTCGCTCGAAACGCTCGATACCGTCGGGACGGAAATCACGACGATAGGCGACTACGCTTTTTACGAATGTCAAAGTCTTTCTGAAGTCGCATTTGAAGAAACTCTCGAAAAAATAGGCGATTACGCGTTCTATAACAACGTTTCGCTTACAGAAGTATCTTTCCCGTCTTCGCTTAAGGAAATAGGAGACAGAAGCTTTTACAAATGCTCGGGCATAACGAATTTGAATTTCGGCGGAGGAGTCGAAAAAACGGGAGATTCGGCGTTTGCATACTGCGAGGGATTGACTTCGGTTACGATACCCTCCTCGATGAAAATTATAGGAGACAGAGCCTTTTACAAATGCCCGAACGTAGAAGAAATCAATCTTTCCGATGGCATTAAGGAAATCGGTCACTATGCTTTTTGCGATATGAGCAAAGTTGAAAAAATAAAACTTCCGTCCACGCTCGAAAAGGTCGGAAATTACGCGTTTAAGGGGCTTAATAACGTTAAATCCGTAATTATTCCTTCCGGGCTGAAAAGTATAGGAGCTCACGCGTTTTACGGTTTGACAAACGCTACGATTTATTCGGACGCGACGGAAATTCTGCCCGAATGGAATACGAAGTTCAATTCTTCGTTCAGACCGATCGTGCTCAACTGCACGTTATCCGAAGACGGAGAATACGTCGTTTCGGTCGAAATAAATCAAGACGGCATTATGTACGCGAACGAGCTTAACAATATGTCCTCGCCCGAAAGAGAGGATTATGAGTTTCTCGGTTGGGCGGCGAAGGAAAATTCCGACGAAATAGCTTTTGATACGGAAAATATCGAGAAAGCTCAAAACGGTACGATACTATATGCCGTGTGGAGCAAAAAAGAATCCCTGACTTAACGAAAATCGGCTTCGGAATACCGTTGCTGAAAAGGAGAAATAAATGAAAAAAATCGCTAAAATATTGCTTATCGTCGTATTTTGCGTTTGTTTGGCGGCGGGGCTTGCTTCGTGTGCGAAAAACTACACGATAGACTTTCGGACGAATTACGAAGTATCGGTCGCAACGATGAAAGCAAAAGAGGGCGAAGAAGTAGTTCTTCCCTCTATAGAAAGAAGCGGATATGAATTCGAAGGGTGGTTCGAAAACGAAAACTTTTCGGGCAGTTCCGTAAAAAAGATTACTCTTTCTAAAAACACTACGCTGTATGCGAAGTGGTCAAAGCTGTATACGATTTCGCTCGACGCGGACGGCGGCGCGCTTTCTGTAAAAACCCTTTCGGCAAAAGCCGGCGCAAATCTGACCGACCTTTTAAAGAACTTTGTTCCCGTGAAAAGCGGTCTTGTGTTCGGCGGTTGGTTCAAAGGCGGCAAGGAAGTCTCCGGCAATATGCCGTCTACCGATTTATCTTTAAAAGCTAAGTATAAAGCCGAGTATACGGTGGAAATACATACGAGAAAGCTCGATTCCGAAGAGTTCGAAGTAACTACCGAAAAAGGGTATGCCTTCGTGGGAGAAAGAGTTGAACTTACAAACGAATACGAGGGGCTCGAGGAAATAGATCAAGCAAGCTCGGTTACGTCTTTGACCATTTCTGCGACCTCTTCCGAAAACGTGTTCAGAAGATATTTCGACAGAAAGAACGTTATCGTTCATTTCCGCGCGGAAGAAACGGCGGGCGGAACGGATAACGTTAAGAGGTACGACGTTAAGTACGGCGAAAAAATAGTCGTTCCCGTCGATTGCTTTGAGAAAAAAGGATATTGGCTCGTCGGTTGGACGGACGGAAAAAACGTTTACACTACTGGCAAGAGGACTTTTAACGACAAAACGGGCGAAGCTCCTTCTGAAATCACCGTAAGCGAAAACACTGTTTTCACCGCAGTATGGCTCAAAGGCTATGCGGACGCGTTCGGCGGCAACGACTATATTTTCGTAAGGGAAGACGAACCGGGTTCGGCGTATCTTTCACGCGGAGGGTTCTTCTTCAAAGGTTCGTACAGAGAAAAGATAAATCGCTTTATATTCGAACTTGACAACGAGGACAGAGACGTCGTTCTCGACGGAAAACTTTTGGACGGCGGTCTGTTTACGTACAGCATAGTTTATCGCTCCGAACAGATTAAAGAAAGGTACCTGTATTCCGTGGCGGACGGCGTAAACAAAAAGGTTCAAATCGTAATAGACGACTATAACGGCATAAAGTATACGGACGGAGACAACGTTTCTTCGGGCTATTTCGTTACGGACGAAGGTCGGTATGTCGCTACTTTCGAAAGCGGCGTGCTCGGCGGAAAAACGCTCGTTATGCTGTTCGACAGTTTAGAAGGAACGGACGATAACGGCAATGCGGAAACCGTAAATATCTTCCGAGTCAGAAACGAAGAAGAATACAAGCTCTCAAAACTTTACAGAGGAGTTGTCAGAAATGGTTCTCTCACGCATTATAACGACGGATACTATACGTTGACTTTCAACGGTTACGGCACCGTCTCCTACTCGTATTACGGAAACGGAAGTTTTGTTACCGTAAACTATTATTGCTCTCTTGACGGAGATAAAATAACGCTTACGGATTCGGACGGAAAGATCGTGTTTACGGCAAAAACGATCGAAATACTGAATTCCGGTTGTTATTTAGTCTATAACGAAACGCTTGACGGCAGTTTTGAATCGGAAAACGGCGACGTTCTGACTCTCGACGGAACGTGTAGCGCCACTCTCGTAAAAGGAAAAACTACCGTTACGGGCTATTACGAAACGACTCAATCGGTGTTTAAAGGCGTAATAGTAACCGTTACTTCTTCGGGGAATACCTACAAATGTCTTTTAAAGGAAAAGGAGAATTCTTCCGGCGGAGAGATAATAAGCGGTGACGGAGGAACTTCAGCAGGCGAGGAAAAGGCAGAATACGTTCTTCTGTTAAAAGCGAAGAACTATAAAGAATATTATTATAAAGACGAAACCGACATATATTATGCTCCCCTTTTCGTTATAGACGATGAAGAGGAGGGTTCCGCTTCGTTGTACGGCTATACGGCTAAAAACGGATTTGTGCTCGTATCCTCGGGAACTTATACTTCGGACGCGGAAACGGGCAGAACGGTATACGTCGCCGCGCGATTTTATTCGTATACGGAAGAAGAAGTTAAGAACATTATAAAAACGCCGCTTGACGCGTCTAAAGTCACTTCTTTCGAATGTTATCTCGGCAGTTCTTCGGTAAGGCAGGTTTCCTACGATATAGCGTACTGGTTCGGCTACACTACGTCAGAAGGAAAGCATAACGCAGGCAAAGTATACGTTTCCGAAAACGGAGAAAAACTCACGCTCGTAGCCGACCTTGCGGTTTATAATTCGGAAAGAGAAAATATCTACGGCGTTTACACGAACGACAACAACGTTTTAACGGTAAACTCGGCGGCGGGTACTCGCTATTTCGAAATAAACGAAGAAAACGGCAGCTTCGTTCGTCTTACCGGCGAGCTTTTCACGGCAAACAGGTATTTGCCGGACGGGAGAATCGACTTGAACGAAACCCTCGTCGCGGACGGCAAGGGCGGAGCCGTATATTCGGTTAAAGGAAAACAAGACGTAATCGGAAGTCTGGAAACGAAATCCGGCGCTTCGAAGTTCGGCAGCGTCGTTTACAAATTCACGTCTGACGACGAAAGCGTATCGTTTGAATTTGTCAGACTTTCAGCTTCTTCGTTGAACGTATTTGCAATCTACGACAAAACTTACGACGCGACCTATTCTATGGACAGCGCAACGCTTTCTCCGGACGGTTTCGGTTATCGCGCAAGCTATAACGACGGAAACGGAAAAAACGTCGAGGGCGTATATTATCTCGAAAGCGAGATGTGTATAAGAATGGTTATCGACGGGAAAGTACGCTATTTCGACCTCGATCTTGAAAACTATATGTTTACCGTAAGAGGGGACGAGTACGGCGTTTACGTAAATACCGAAAACGGGTTTGTCGATTACGATTTATTCTTCGAACTTGACGGTTATTCGTCGATAAAAACGTTTACGACCGACGATGGCGGCAACCGTCTGTATAATTGGGAGGGCATTTACGAAAAAATTGGCGACAGAATTTTCTTTACGAGAAAAAACGGCGCGGAAACGATTAAAGGCGAATATGCCTTAGGCGACGGAAAATATATTTTCGGCGGCGTTACGTACGGCGAACTTATCGTGCTGAACGAACGGGTAAGCGTTTCGTTTGTGAATACGCTTAATTGGTCTATACTTATTCTCGACGACGCCGGCGGAGCTACCCGGATAGATAAAGACGGAAGCTCTCAGAAGGGCAGATACAAGTTGATTACCGAAAAGCTTCTCTATTTTAAGGGAGACAACGATGAGTCGCGCATATACAAATACGATATGGAGGCGGGAACGGCGGATCCGGTAGACTTAAAAGGAATGGCTTATTATACGGAGAATCTCGACTCGCTATTGTTCGATAAAGGCGGTTTCGTGCTGGATAACGGCGCGGATACATATTACTACAATGTGGAAAACGGCGTCGCGACAATATATATAAGAGAAGAAAACGCCGCAAACGCGAACGAATACGGCTTTGTCGAAAAAGAATTCGGAAGATTTGAATCCGAAAAAACTTTCGGCGGAAAAACCTATAAGGCTAATAACGGTTTCGAGATTTCTTTCAAGCGAAAAGAAGAAGGTGAGGAGCTGTATCCGGTTTACTTCCGCGGTTCCAAGCAGTCGCTCGGCACGATACGTTTTTCTCCGAACGGAAATGCGGAGTTCAGCGTTTCCGGAACTATCGAAATAGCCGGCAGCAGAGGTTCCGCCACGTTCAGAAGAGAAACAGACAAGGACGGTAATTCGAGAATATACATTATTGCGGGCGTATATCAAATCGATTTGGCGGTATATTACAGAGGCGAGAACGAGCGAGGCGAAAGTCTGAGCGAGTACGAAGTTACCTCGCTTCGTCAGGTCATTTACGCTCCCGCGTATAAATATTTGGATAATTATTACAGATATTACGTCAACTACGGCGCGAGATACGCTTCGTCTTATACGAACAACGTCGGAACGCTTACGGTTACGTACAACTATGACGAAAACGGCGACGAGGTTTCCGAGGGAATTTCCGCTTCGTTCGGAGAAGGTTCGTTTATTTACGACGCGAACGGCAACATTTTAACAATGAATAACCCGTCGTTTACGACAAACGCAAACAAAAACACCTATTTGGTCGAATTCGTCGGTGACGACGGATTTGCGTACAAAGCTAAATTCAGGCTCGTTTATCATTCGGCGTACAGAAGCACTTACGGTTATTACGTGGACTACGTTTCGAGAACGGAAACGCTTTCAGCCGAAAACGGTTATACTGTTGAGGTTGACAGAATAATCGGTTCGGACGGCGAAAGTTCGTTATTCGGTGGTTTCCGCACCGTTAAGCTTATAAAGGACGGAACGGAAATACCGTGCTCGGGCGCGATTATTTCGAGCGATAAAACGGCGATACGCTACGTATCGAGAACGTATGACGAAAATAAAAAAATAACGGCTTCGGTTTTCTATTCGATAGCTTTCGTGGTTAACGGCAAAACGGAAATAGGAGAGGAAAACAAAAAAGCACTTTCTACGTTTAAGTCCGCATCCGTTACAGAGGAGGTCGTTGCTCTTTCTTTGACGGAGGACGGAAAAACGTTTATCGAGGCAGACGAGGAAGGAAACGTAATTCTTCTTACAGCCGGGGAAAAAGTGTATCTTATTAACTCCACAGAGTATAATGCGGAAACGGGCGTTTATACGATTAAATCTTCCGCGGCAACGTTTACGTTCAAATTGTCCGCGGATAAGAAAACAATAACGGATTTTACAGAGATAAACGGCTGAAAACCGCCGAGATAACAGAACAAATAAACAAAAAGAGAGAAGAGAAATGGTAAACGAAAAGGATATAGAACAGTTTTGCAAACAATGTAACGAAATATTCGCTCAGATTTCGAGGGACGTAATCGGGCAGAAAGAAGTAGTGGAAAACACAGTAATCGC